>JAYVJH010000559.1:0-12290 GCA_043769455.1 Runella sp.
ATTTAGGTCAATCGGGTGCGGATATACTTTGGGCGCATCATGGCGGCCTTCGCGCTCGGCATAAAGTTGGTCCACGGCTTTTTTGCCCGTGCCAGTCACCGACTGGTAGGTAGAAACCACCACGCGTTTGATTTTGTATTTGAGGTGCAACGGATTTAGCACCACCACCATTTGGATGGTTGAGCAATTGGGATTGGCAATAATTTTATCGTCGGTTGTGAGTGTGTGTGCATTGATTTCGGGTACTACCAATTTTTTGGTTGGGTCCATGCGCCAAGCCGATGAGTTATCGACAACCGTAATGCCTGCCGCTGCAAAGCGTGGTGCAAGCTCGAGCGATGTACCGCCTCCAGCCGAGAAAATAGCAATGTCGGGTTTGGCAATAATGGCATCTTCAAAGCTAACAACTGTAAACTGTTTGCCATTGAACATAATCTGTTTACCAACCGACCGCTCCGAAGCAACTGGTATTAGTTCTGTAACAGGAAAATTTCGTTCTGCCAAAACTTTCATAATTTCGCCACCTACCAAGCCAGTAGCACCAACAACTGCAATTTTCATTTTTTTTATATAATTGTGTGAATAATACCAAAAGTACCGCAAAATTAGTGCCTTTTTCTTTAAATCGGTCGTAAAATATAAATTATGAGTTGTAAATTACCTCGTAACGCTCTGATTATTAAAATTTTATTTAAAACAGAAATAATGATTTTTGAAGTTATTTTTGGGAAATCGCCCACCATTTTGCAAATTTGAACATCAAACATAACAACAAAACCAATATGCGCTACGAACCGATTGACAACCAGCTTTTTATTCAGAACCGAAACCGCCTTTATGCCCAACTCAAACCCAAAGGTTTGGTTGTAGTAAACGCCAATGATATACTGCCAACCAATGCCGATGGCACAATGGCATTTAGGCAAAACAATGACTTATTTTATCTGTCGGGTGTGGACCAAGAAGAAACGATTTTAGTGCTTTTTCCCGAACACCCCGACCCCAAACTACGTGAAGTACTTTTTGTCCGTGAAACCAACGACCACATTGCTGTCTGGGAGGGCGACAAATTGACCAAAACACAGGCGCAACTTGTGTCGGGCATTACTCGAGTTTGTTGGACACATCAATTTGAGAGTATTTTTAGGTTAATGGTTTTTGAAGCCGATAATGTTTATTTGAACCAAAACGAACATACTCGCAACGACTCCCAAACCGAAACTCGTGAGGCTCGGTTTGTCGATATGTTCAAACAAAAGTACCCGTTGCATCATATCCAACGCCTCGCACCGCTCATGCACGCCCTGCGAGCCATCAAGCAACCACAAGAAATTGAATTGCTAAATCGTGCAATGGACATAACTCGTGATGGTTTTGAGCGAATATTAAAGTTTGTAAAGCCTGGCGTTTGGGAAAACGAAATTGAGGCCGAGTTTATTCACGAATTTATTAGGCAGCGGTCTCGGGGCTTTGCCTACACGCCTATTATAGCTTCGGGCAAACATTCGTGCGTGTTGCACTACATCGAAAACAGCCGCCAGTGCAAAGACGGCGACATATTGCTGCTCGACGTAGCTGCCGAGTATGCCAATTATAACGCCGACATGACTCGCTCCATACCTGTCAATGGCCGCTATACCAAACGCCAACGAGCCGTATATGATGCCGTTTTGAGGGTTATGAGAGCATCGAGTGCTATGCTTGTAGCGGGTAACGTCTGGGACGCTTACCATGTAGAAGTTGGCAAAATAATGGAAAGTGAACTACTGGGGCTGGAGCTTATTACCAAACAAGATATAGCCAACCAAGACCCAGAATGGCCTGCCTATAAAAAATATTTTATGCACGGCAATTCGCATTTTTTGGGACTGGACGTACACGATGTGGGCAATAAATACCACAAAATGGCGGCTGGAATGGTTTTTACCTGCGAACCAGGGATTTATATCAGAGAAGAAGGACTGGGCATAAGGCTCGAAAACAATATCCTGATTACTGACACTGGCAACCAAGACTTGATGGCGCATATTCCGATTGAAGCCGAAGAAATTGAGGATATTATGAACTCAAAATAGTTGATATACAACAGTTTTTTATCAAAAATATCATATTTTAGTTACCTTTGCGCTCAAATCATTCTTAATTTTTATCTAATCTTTTTATCATTACCGTGAACAATTTTTCAACCATCTGGAAAGCTCTCCTTACATTGGCAGTAGCCGTTTTATTTTATTTACATTTCAAAGGTACTTCGTCTGCTGGTACTTCGGCAACCGTAGCCGATGCTTCAAAAGGCAAAAAAATTGTATTCGTACAAGCCGACTCGCTCCTCAAACAGTACGATTATTACAAAGATTTTCAGAAAGAATTTGAAAACAAAGGCTTTCAGTTACAAAACGACCTCGGCAATCGGGCTCGTTCGTTCCAGAACGAAGTAGCATTTTTTCAGCAAAAAGCACAGCAAGGCGGTATGACCCAAGAACAAGGGCAGTCGGTACAGCAACAACTTGGCAAAAAAGAGCAGGAAATTGCCCAATACCGTGATGCACAATTAGCAAAACTCGAAGAAGAACGCTTAAAAAGAACCGAGCAGTTTTATAGTAACATTTATGACTACATCAAGCGGTACAATAAAGAAAACGGCTACGAGTTTGTGCTTGGTTACAGCAAAGGTGGTGGTATTTTGTATGCCGACCCAAGTTTGGAGGTAACAGCCAAAATTGTAGCTGGACTAAACAAAGAATACAAAGAAAAACAGCCAACGGCAACCGTTGCCGCACCTACTAAAAAATAGTTGGTCGTGTTTCTTACAAAAAAAGGGTAAAGTTGCTTAAAGGTAACTTTACCCTTTTTTTATATTTCTTCTACCGACATTGCGCCTAATTCTTGCAATAATATATTCCAATAGGCTGTAATGGTTGGGTTGTTTTCTTTGGTTGAGGTTGTGGGTTCAAAAGGCAGAGCAATGTTTATCTGAGCTGCGCCCAATGTGTGATTTTTGAGAATCTGGGCATCGGCTTTAGCCCACGTTTCGGCTTCTTGATTATTGGCTGGAGCTTGACGATGAAAATCTCTGCGACCAGTACCTTTCATGCTCTCAATCATGTCGCTCAGGTAATATACCTTGACCTCCATGCCTGTTTCGGCGGCTTTGGCAATAACGGGCAAGCTACCCCAAATGTCTGTATTTTGTCGAGAAGAGCTTAGGTTTTGAATTGCCAATTTTGAAGTAATTTGTCGGCCAAAAATCATTCTTTCACGGTCGAGCATCAAGTCAAACGTTGTTTGTGCGCCCTCACGGTCGGTAGCGTTCATGGCTTGTGTGTCGTCTATCTCGGTGCGGCAAGTGAGCGAGAGTGCTTTGGCTTTTGAAGTGTTTTCATGAATAAAATACACTTCGACTTTGTCGCCTTTTTGTTTTATGTTTTGGGCCACAATATCGTTCAAAATCTGCTGATATTTCTGCGCCACAAACGCCTCATTGACATTGACACTACGGGTTTTGTCCATAAAAATCAGTGTGTAAGTCGGGGTATCGGTAGTGGTTTTTTTATCTTTTTCAGAATTACAACCAACTAAAAATAACAGACACTGGGCAATAAGTAGTAAGATGGCGAGGCGGTAGCTTTTCATTAGCAAAAAAATATTTTTATGTCTTTTGTTCATTCAAAACGCCCCAAAACTCACTATTATTGTACTTTATCATACTTTCTGAGTGCATACAAAAACCCAAACGCTTCTGCGCCATCTCGTTCGTGTACTTTGTGATGCACATAGTGCGCTCTCATGATGCGGCTGAGGTATTTGTTATCGGTCTTGAATTTGATTTTAACACGACGGTGGACAATTATATCGTGAAACACAAAATAGGCCACTCCATAAAACGTAACACCTAAGCCGACATACAACAACAACCTAAGCGACTCGACCAACGAGCCGACAACGATGAGTGCTGCGGCAGCAATACCAAAAATGACTCCAAACAAATCATTGACCTCAAACCAGCCCTTGCGATGGACGTGGTGCGACTCGTGCCAGCCCCACATCAGGCCGTGCATGATGTACTTGTGAGTAAACCAAGCAAAGGCTTCCATAAAAAGAAAAGTCGAAACGACCATCAAAACGTTTATTATCCACATCATTACCTACTTATTAACATTTAGCACAAAGTTATTCACATATTTTAAATCTTCTAACCAAATTAAGGTTTTGATTGTTATAATTTTTAAATTTATCATACTCATGTATCTTTTTGTGAGACATAATGATTTACTTTTTTGATTTATAAATATTGTCCAAGGGCAAAATTTATGTAATTTTACTGACATAAATGTAATAAATATAAATGGCCAAAGATATTTACCACAACTTAGTTAAAGATGCACTAAAAATAAATGGCTGGGAAATTACTCATGACCCCTTTAAGATTATGCTTGGAAGGCGGAGAGGTTTTATTGATTTGGGAGCAGAGCGTGAGATAATTGCTGCGGAAAAAGAAAATGAAAAAATAGCTGTTGAAATAAAAAGCTTTATTGGCAACTCTGATTTAGATGACTTTGAAGATGCACTCGGGCAATTTATACTTTATTGGAAAGCACTAAAAACCAAAGAACCAGAGCGAACGCTTTACTTGGCAGTGCCTTTGGGTTTTTATAATAGGTTTTTTGATGACCCCTTTTTTGAAGACATTGCTCTGAGTTTTGATATAAAAATGCTTATATTCAACGAAAACACTGCTAAGATTGAACAATGGAAAAAGTAGATACATACAAAAAAATCGTTCGTAGGGTAGTAGAAAATGTAGCAGCTTTATCACTCCCAATCGAAAACGGTATAGAAAACCAGCTTATAACCGACGATGAGCATGGACACTACTTGTACTTCGGTGTAGGCTGGGAAGGCTGCAATACAGGGTATTTTTATGCTTCGTTTGTGCATATTGACGTAAAAACTGATGGTAAGGTATGGCTTCAACACGATGGCACGAGCCTGCACATTGCCCAGCAACTAACCGAAAAAGGTATTCCCAAAAGCGATATCGTTATCGGTTTTCAGGCCCCAGCTATTCGCCCATATATGGACGGCTATGCGTTGTCTTAGTGATATGGAGTACCAATAAACAGTCGAATTTATTTTAAAATGGACTATAAAACGCTCAAAGAATTGGTCAGACAGGGCGAAGGCAAGCACCTTGAATTTAAACTCAAAACCAATCACCCCGAAAAAATCGTGCGTGAAATAGTCGCTTTTGCCAATACTGACGGAGGGAAGCTACTGATTGGTATTGGAGATGACCGTAGTATAAAAGGCTTGAAATATGCCGATGAAGATGAGTATATTTTGATAAAAGCCATTGAAAAATACTGCTCCACAGACATTGATTACTCAATCGAAAGAGTACACATTGGCGACGAGTACGAGGTATTGGTGTTTACAATAAAGCCCAGCAAAGACAAAACGCACTACGTTTGGCAAGAACCAGAGGCAGTGCTTTCGACAACTGTGTATTCGACCCCTGCCAACAAAACGCAAGTTGCACCCAGACGAACGTACATCAGAGTGGCCGACAAATCGATACAAGCCAGTAAAGAAATGCGTGAAATTTTGCGTAGAGGTCGGCAAAACAGAGATGTTCAGTTTATTTATGGCGAAAAAGAGCAAAAACTCGTCCAGTATTTGGGAGAAAATGGCAACGTAACCGTTGATTCGTTTGCGATGATTGCTAATATTTCTCGAAAAATGGCCTCCAAAACTCTGATATTATTGGTGTTGGCCAATGTACTTAAAGTACAACCAGACGAAATAACCGATAAATTTGTGATGGCTTGACAACAAAAAAATCGGTCGCTCTCAGTAAGAACGACCGATTTGGTACACTACCTAAACCTCTACCATTGTCGGCAAGTCAGGCAAATTAGTTCTGAAAGAAAGTGTATAACCGCAGATTCTTAGTTTCTAAAAAATTAGTTACTTTGTCCCACTGGCTGTACATCTAATCTGCCTGATTATCAGACACTATAATAACGAACAAACATCTGAAATAGTTTTAATTGTACAAAAAAAATGTCAGAATTTCAAGCATATCTTACACTTGGCTTTGCACACATAACGGCCTTAAATGGCTATGATCACATTTTGTTTGTGGTTGCGCTTTGTGCCGTTTATAGTTTTCAAGAATGGCAAAAGGTACTGATTCTTGTTACTGCCTTTACGATAGGTCATTCTGTTACGCTTGCTCTATCGGCATTTGCTATTATTTCGTTTCAAAAAGATGTCGTTGAATTACTGATTCCGATTACGATTTTTGTAACTGCCGTTGGCAATTATTTTCAAAATTCTAAGGGTGAACTAAGCCTTTCTGCCAACAAAACGAGATATATACTTGCCGCTGGCTTTGGTTTGATTCACGGTATGGGGTTTTCGACTTACCTGCGTAGCTTGCTGGGTGGCGTAGATGGCATCACAATTCCGCTTTTGGCCTTTAATATTGGCTTAGAACTCGGCCAGTTGCTGATTGTAGTGGCGGCCCTGGGGGTTGGTTTTTTGTTTACGACAATATTTAAAGTTAAGCGTTTTACGTGGAATCACCTCATTTCGGGCATTGTGGCTGGTATGGCTTTGTCTTTGATTTTAAATAGTGAAATTATAAAGGGGTTCTAAAAACGTTTTTAGAACCCCTCTCAAATAAATATTTGTGGTATTTCAGCGATTGTTTAGCCTTTATAAAACAACCACTTAGAAAGTTCTTTATAGCTGACTTTTTTGCCGTACATCAAAATACCGATGCGATAAATACGGGCGGCGAGCCAAGTAGTAAACACAAAACCAGCTACCAAGAGCGTCATCGAAAGTGCAATTTCCCAAGCAGGTACTCCAAACGGAATCCTGACCATCATAATAATTGGCGACGTAAATGGAATCATCGACATCCAGAACGCCAGCGCACCGTCGGGTTCATTGATAATAAACTGCAACATAGACATAGCAAGGATAATGGGAATAGAGATAGGCAGCATAAACTGCTGTGTATCGGTTTCGTTATCTACGGCCGAGCCAATGGCAGCAAAAAGTGCGCTATAAAGCAAATATCCACCAAAAAAATAAAACAAAAATGACCCAATAATAAGCGGAATATTCAACGTTTTGAGCGCATTGATACCTTTTTGTATCGCTGAGTCTGTTTTTTCTTTTATTTTGGCCGCTTCTTTGGGGTTGGTTTTGGCTATTTGGGTCTGGACTTGCTGGCTTTGCGCTTCAAAACGGTTTGTTCCCAACAACTGCGAAGAAGCCGTAGTGATAGCAATCGTCAGGCCAATCCAGAGCATAAACTGCGTAAGACCAACCAATGCCACTCCACTGATTTTGCCCATCATCAACTCAAATGGCTTGACAGACGAGATAACAACCTCAACGATACGGCTCATTTTTTCTTCCATCACGCCCCGCATTACCTGTGCGCCATAGATAAAAATTGAAATATAAATCAAAAATCCACAAAAATAGCCAATAACAGTCGATGCGCCAGAGCTACTGTCTTTTTCGCCTTCTTTGCCTAATGTATGCGTATCGGCAGAGACCGATACACGTGTTGCTTCAAGGGTTTTTTTGTCAATGCCTGCATCTAAAAGACCAATGTTTTCGAGTTCGGTTTCTATTGTGTTCTCGATGTTGCTTTGTAGTTGTAAACTCACACTTTTTTCAGCAAAAATCTCTAAACCTTTTGGATTGGTCTTGATGTCTTTTGGAATAAACGTCAGAATGTCGTAACCACTTTTGGCGAAGTTGGTTTTGGCTTGGGCAATAGATGTACTTATAAACTTAAATTTAAGCTCGTCTGTGTCTTTAAATTTATCCACAAACAAGCCACTTTCATCGACAACCTCTATTTTCTTTTCTTCGACAGACGTTGCCGCAAAATAGGCTGGAACGGTAAAGACCGCCGCCATCAAAATAGGCGTGAGTAAGGTCATGATGATAAACGATTTCTTACGAACTCGTACCAAATACTCACGTTTGAGAACAATAAATATATTTTTCATAATCAACTATAATTTTTAAAAATTGGCACAAACAACTAATAAACCATTACCTCACCACCCACTGCTTTGATAAAAATGTCATTGAAAGACGGGATTTTTTCGCTAAACGACACTAATTCTACTTGACCAATCAAGTCGGCAATAAGCTGATTAACAGACAATTGACCTCTAATATAAATCTGTACAGTTGTCAGATCATCAGCTGTAGTTTGATTTATTATTTCAAAATCAGGGGATAAATCATTGAGGTTTCCTCTAAACGAAACGGCATAACTGTTATCTTTGAACTGGTTTTTGATGTCTTTTTTTGTGCCATTCAACACTACTTTCGATTTGTTAATGAGTGCAATGTTATCGCACAGTTCTTCGACCGACTCCATGCGGTGTGTCGAAAAAATAATGGTAGAGCCTTTTTGGCGGAGTTCCAGTATTTCGTCTTTTATCAGATTGGCATTGATGGGGTCGAATCCCGAAAATGGTTCATCCAAAATAATCAGTTCGGGTTCGTGCATGACCGTTGCCACAAACTGAATTTTTTGCTGCATACCTTTTGAGAGGTCTTCAACATTTTTTGTCCACCAAGGCTTGATGTCAAACTTCATAAACCACGTTTTGAGTTTTTCCATTGCCACTTTTTCAGACAGCCCTTTGAGTTGAGCCAAATAGAGCAACTGCTCGCCCACTTTCATTTTTTTGTATAGTCCCCGTTCTTCGGGCAAATATCCAATACGAGCAATGTGGCTTTGGTTGAGCCGCTGGCCGTCAAACAAAATATACCCACTGTCTGGCCCCGTAATTTGGGTTATGATACGAATAAGCGAGGTTTTGCCTGCCCCATTGGGGCCAAGGAGTCCAAAAATAGAACCTCGTGGAATGTCAATACTTACACCATCTAAGGCTCGGTGTTCGGCATATTGTTTGACAACGTTGTGGGCTTCGAGAATATTATTAGTCATTGGTTAGATAATCATTTATTCATTTGTGCAATTAAGGTTAAAATCCGAATAGTTTTTTCAAAATATTGATAACCACGTTTTTTTGTGGATAAGTGGCAAAAAAATAGATGGCTTTACAAATATGCAAAGCCATCTACGAATTTAAAAAAATGAAACAAACTAAGTTCTTGGGTATCTATACAAAAGTAATACGGTATTTCAATTTTTATAACTTACTGATTTTATGGTATTACATTTAACCCACGACACCAGACTATACACGCATGACTCCTCAACTATATTTTTCTTTGGTCTGAAACAAAATCCAGAAGCCAATCAAAAAGCCAATAATAGCCGATACAAAGTTAAGGGAAACGATGCTTGATGCAACGCTTATTAGTTCGATATAATACAAGTTGTTCCACCCTTTTCGTTGGCGGTTTCGGAGTGGCGTAAAGGCCAATATAGCCATTATAGCCATTATTGCCAATGCAATGATATTAACCCACATTTGCCAAACTGAGCCATAAGACCCCACACCAACGCTTACCGCTGAAACGATTGAGCCTAAGCCTACGAGGCTCAACGTTGCCAGACCGCCCATTATGGCAAGTATGGCTGCGCCCCACGGGGCGATTTGTACCAAAATTTCTTTTACGTTATCTGGTAGTGATGGGAATTTTTCAAATACTCCACCGATTTCTTTTTCAAGAGGCAACTGGTTTTCCATAATTATTTGTTTGTTTTGGTTCAGAATAACGTACGCAAGGTATCTGTTATCTGTCAGACTATCAAACAATTATGGCCAAAACTGATTATTCGGTCAGTTCGCCCTCCCACTTACTTACTACGGCAGTTGCTACGGCATTGCCAGCAACTGAGGTAGCCGAACGGCCCATGTCGAGCAGCCAGTCCACGGCCAGTACCAAACTGATGCCTTCTTGTGGTAGCCCAAACATAGTGAGTGTACCCGCAATGACAACCAACGAAGCCCGTGGCACACCTGCAATACCCTTACTGGTAAGCAAAAGCGTGAGCAACATCGTAACCTGCTGACCAAGAGTGAGTTCTATGCCATAAATCTGAGCAATGAAGCCTGTCGCAAAGGTCATATACATCATGCTACCGTCGAGATTGAACGAATAGCCCAGCGGCAGCACAAAACTAATGATGCGCTCAGAGATACCAAACTTCTTTAATTGCTCAATCTGTAATGGCATTGATGCCTCCGAGCTGGCCGTACTGAACGACAGAAAAATAGCACTCTTGACGTGTTGGAGGAGTTTCCAGTAGGGTATTTTGACAACTAAGCATATTGCCCACAACACAAAAACAATAAAAAACAAAAGCGTAGCAAAAAAGCAAACAATAAGATAAAAATAACCGCCCAATACACCTATACCTTTGGCCGCAATAACAGCCGACACCGACCCAAAAACTGCATAAGGCGCAAATTTCATAACAAAGCCCACAATCTTAAACATCACCTCCGACAGTGCATCTAAGGCTTTGGTGAGGCTTTTGCCTTTGTCGCCGATGGCTGCAAGTGCAATACCAAAAAACAAAGAAAAGACTACAATCTGCAAAACTTCGTTGGTAGCCAAGGCTTCAAAAATAGACTTTGGGAAAACGTGCGTGATAAAATTTTCGAGGGTCATTTTTTTGGCTTCAATGCCTGTGTCTGTACCTGACGTGGGCAGGTCGAGCGTCATGACTTTGCCAGGCTTTAAGATATTGACAGCTACTAAACCCGTAATCAACGACAATATAGTTGCAAAATAAAAGTAGCCTAATGTTTTGAGACCAATGCGCCCTACTACTTTAAAATCACCGAGTTTGGCAATACCAACCGTCAGAATCGAAAACACCAGCGGCCCCAATATCATCTGAATCATTCGTAAAAAAATTTTACTCAACAACTGCAAATAGGAACTTACGTCTTTGATGGCTTCGTTGGCGGCAAGTTGTGCGGCAGTAAGTTGAGATTGGTCTTTGATACCCAACTGCCCCAAGTCATAATAGCTATGAATGGCATAACCGACCACAATGCCGAGAATCATGCCAATAAATATCTTGGCAGTAGTGTTGTTTAATCTGTTCATGTTGTGAAGTAATGTAAAAGGTTTTTGGAATTACGCCACAAAAGAAAGCAAAGAAAGGCAGAATGACAATAGTTGTCAGTTATCAGTTGTCAGTTATCAGTTATTTTGGTTCATTATCAACAAGTTATATAAAATCATAATTAAACCCTGCTGTATTGTTTAGTTACTAAATACTTTTTTGTAAATTGGTTTACGATATACAAATTGCGCCCAAAGTAGCGGGTACATCAGGTAGTTGGTCAATATAAATGGTGTCTGAAAAGTAATTTCATCGGCAATAATTGTATTGTTTCCATTTTTGATAATTCGGTGTTTGTGTTCCCAAAATGACAGAAAAAAAGGCAACTTCACACCTTTGTCTATAAAAAATATCTCTGTTTCGGTCTCTTGTTGGTCAATGATATGGCTCGTCCAGTTTTGTTTAAAGAATATAAAATTTAGTTCCAAATCTACGACCTGCCCTTTGAGGCAACCGTCAAACCGAACAACTTTGACAGGTGGAAACGGTGGTGCGAGCCGCTCAAAAAGCGACTCATCGAAGCCCGCCCATACCTGACGAAACGACTGATTGACGGTGGTTTGAATAGTTATTTTCACGGTTACAACAATTTACTGTAAATTTGTAGTCTTAATTTATAAAGATGCTTACTGTTTACGGAATTTCCAACTGCGATACTGTCAAAAAAACCCTAAACTGGCTCAAAGCCAAAGGGCTTGGTTATGTTTTTTATGATTACAAAAAACAAGTCATCTCGGCTGATAAACTCTCGGAGTGGCTTAAAAGTTATGATTGGACACAATTAATAAACCGAGCGGGTACAACTTGGAAAAAACTCTCGGACGATGAAAAGGCGGCCGTTCAAAACCCAGAGGCGGCTATTGAGCTTATGATGTCAAAACCAAGTATCATTAAGCGACCGTTGATTGAGCAAAATGGAGTGGTTGTATCGTTGGGTTTTGATGAGAAAAAGATGGAAGTATTATTTCAAAAATAAATCAAAAATGCAAGTTTCAAATTATCAAGTTCTCAAACCGTTATTGTTCATTATCGGTATCAGTACAAGCCTCGCTGGTTGTATTGGTGTGTCGGACGAGTCGCTTAAAGTAGGTTTCACGGCCACCATTGTAAGTACAGATGCCACGCCACCTGTCAATGTCAGAATAGACAACCAAACAACGGGTGCAGATTTTTATGAATGGTCGTTTCCAAATGG
>JAYVJH010000560.1:0-2942 GCA_043769455.1 Runella sp.
GTAAAGCCTTTTGAAAGGTCAAATCTAAAACCGTCAAATTTATACTCTTGAATCCAAAATTTACAGACATTATCCACCAACTCTTTTGTAGCCAAACTTTCGTGATTGAAGTCAAAAAACAGGCTGAATGGGTGTGTGGCCGTTTGGTTAAAAAATGGACTTTCTTTACTGGGTTGCGCTCCGTCCCAGTACATTCTTACATAAGGATTTTCGTAGTCGGCTTGGTTCAAGACCATATCTAAAATTATAGCAATTCCATTTTCATGGCATTTGTCTATCAAGGCTTTTAGTTCGTCTTTTGTACCATACGCTTTGTCGGGTGCTACAAAATAAGTTGGGTTATAGCCCCACGAGTCGTTGTTTGTAAACTCCATGATAGGCATGATTTCGATAGCATTGATACCCAGCTTTTTGAGATATACGAGCGAGTCGGCTACGGCTTTGTAGCGGCGAGAAGCCGTAAAGTCTCTTACCAATAACTCATAAACCACCAATTTGCCTGAGTCTGGCCGCTTAAAGTTAGGGACTTTCCAGTTGTACGGTGTCTGGTTTGTTTGCAAAATCGACACAATACCCGATGCCCCCAACGGATAAGATTTAAGATTTGGAAAATTGGCACCAATAGCCACATCGTTTTTGGGGTCTAATATTTTTTCGCAGTAGGGGTCGCCAACTGCCAGCGTGCCATCTATCAAATATTGGTAGGCATATTCCTGTTTGTCAATCAAGTTATTGATTTCGAGCCAATAACGATTGCCGTCAGGCGTGCGGTTCATTAAATATTGACTCTGAACTTGCCAATTATTAAACTCGCCGATGGCATATACAAATTTTTTGAGCGGTGCAAAAAGGACTAATATCACTTTGTTGGCACTCAGGTAATTGATACCATCTTTCAAGCCTGCTGGCAAAGCTGCCACAACGGGCGTGGGCGCAATGGTATATGAAAATGAATCGGCAGCGGTTTGTGTACCGCTCTGCGCTCGGAAGACAACTTTGCGAGTACCCGTTGCACTGCCCACATTAAAGGTATGCCCGAGCGAATCGGCGTTGTTTTCAGATTTTACAACTCGGTTATCAACCGTCAGCACAATATTAGATTTGACAGACACAATACCCGACACGTCTATGTTTTGATTGGCCTGAACAAAAAGCGACTTGTCGGTTGGTTGCAATAGAGCGGTATAGAGCCTTGTGCCGTCATAAGTCTTGATGATAACGTCTTCGGTTTGGGCTTTGCCATCACCACTTTTGAGCAATAGTCCCAACTTTTCTATCGCTTTTGATGCAGGTACATTGAAATAAGTACGAGGCGTGAGTTTGATAGACCATCGGTCGTTGCCGAGAGGAGTCATTTTGCCTGCTACAAATACCTTAGAAAAATCAGTTTGCCCAGATGGCTGAAACTCAAAAGCATCGCCAGCGGTATTGCTTCCTGCACCCGACCACAAAAAAACATCATCGGTTTTGCCAAGTAGTCCCTGCGCTCGAACGTCTTTTGATTTTTTGAGGTCAAATACAATGGTAATCTCTTTATCGCCCATAGGAAATTTTGGGATTGTGCTAACTACTTGACTATGAGCAAATTTAATAAAAAATATGCAAGCCGTGAAGAGGCAAAGAAGGTTTTTTTTCATGTTTCCAAAACAATATATGTCGATAGGTGCTTTTAGAAAAGTGAATTATAAATTTTTATCAACAAAAACAAATAAAATTATGTTAAAGAGATTTTTCACAACGGCTATTTGCGCCGCCATGCTACTAAGTTGTAGTAAAGACGAAACCACACCCGTGATAATACCCGACACTATTGCCGACAACGAAATTAAGGTAACAGTAACAATGCCCAAAACAATCGCTGCTACCGATGCCTTTGTGCTAGCAGGAAGTTTTAAGGTCGATGCCTGGACTCCCGACAAATCTACGTTTACATTAACCAAAAATACCGACGGAACGTTTAGTGCAAGAGTCAAAAAAACAGACTTTGACAAAACCCTTGACTTTAAAGTTGTTCGCAACCCCAAAAATGGAACAGATGCTTGGAAATTTGTCGAAAAAGACGACAAATGCGCTGAGCTGGCCTCGAACAGGCAACTTGTCGATACAAGTACTGGTAAAGAAGTAAAGATTACGGTAGCCAATTTTAGAAACACGGGTTCATGCCCTGACTAATTTACAGTAGTGTAGTCTTTGTAGCATTACGAAGACTACATTCTACCGAACTTTATGCGGACAATGTCGGTTAGCATTATGAAACCGTACTATTTTTAAATGAAATTTTTTTGCCTTGTTTTATCTCTTCTGGTCGTTGGGTGTAGCACCGAGCCAAGCAACCAAACCAAACATTACATTGACATCAACGGGTTCGTTGATAAACAGGTCAGTCTATTAAATCAAGAAAAGCCGCCCGTTAATAAGCAAATGGTTGCGGACGGGAAAACTGATCAAAAACAAATTGTTGTATCGGACTGGGTCAAAGAATTGGCACTGTTTCGGCTACTCGACCTCAACAAACAAGCCTACATATTGAGCTATCAGACTACTCGCTCCGACTCACTGACCTATCAATATAAGCTCAAACCAAAAGAAAAAGCACCTGTTCAGTTACTAACAATTCGGCTCAACAAAAACAGTGAAATATCTCAAATTCAGGCCATTGTACAAACAAAAAACCAATTGTATAACTCTGAAAAGCAACTCAATCTGAACTGCGGAAAAGACAAAAAAGGTAATTGGTCAATCAAAAATTATTCAGTATCAGGCCACCAGAAATTGACAATGACCGATAAAAAAACGTTTGAGGTAGTTGGCGTGATATTAAATTGACAAAACCCGAAAAACAGAAGAAGCTACATTCAAGTAATAAATGCAACTTTTTGGTTAAATATTTGAATTGGACTTAAATAGCCATGTCTTTTTCTGGGTCTGTTGTTAATAATATT
>JAYVJH010000561.1:0-6296 GCA_043769455.1 Runella sp.
TGGCAGAGTTTGCTGACTGGGAGCCAAACGATGGCTATAAATACGAGTGGAACGATGGCGAACTGATAAAAATGTTGAAAATGAACAAGACACATTTAATTTTAATTAGAAAACTAATCAGACTTTTTAATAAAACCAACGATAGCCAAAAAGGGGGATTACTGATTCAAGAACAGGACGTAAGGCTGACTGGAATACAAATCAGGCGGCCAGATTTAGCTTTTTTTAGTGCCAAACAAATCGATGATAGTATAAAAGATGAAGACCCTATTCCAGAATTTGTGATTGAGGTGATTTCGACAAATGACCAGATTATTCCTGTCAAAAATAAACTCAACGAGTACTTTAAGGGAGGCGTTAGAGTTGTTTGGTTGATTTTTATGGACGAACAAGCAGTAGAGATTTACACTTCACGCCGAAATGTAAAAATCTGTCTCGAAGACGATATATGCTCGGCCAGCCCTGTACTGCCCGATTTTGAAATAAGTGTAGCCGATATTTTTGTAGCTGACTAAGTTGGAGTGCCTACTTGTGGGGTATTGATGGAAACTATTTTTTGTCTTTCCTCATTTTCCAAAACTGTAATCCAAAATACAAAAACGTACCTCGTGGCTCATGGATTTTTAACATTCCACTCAAATTACTAAAACCAATAAAAATCGGCCCAACCCTTGCCGACATACCAACAGTGGGGGAGGTATTGCCTTCAATCCAGCTTATGGGTAGTGTAAATTCTGCATCTGCATCTTCAAACCTGGGCGTAATCGACAGTATTTGTGGTTGCTGTATCACTGTTGGTAGTGGGCCTGTTTGAGTGGGTTTGATTAAGGTGGCGTTCAAAAAAAACGACTTAGCCAAATGCAAATCTACATCTAAGTTGAGTGTCGTCGGTAGTTGGGTTGTTAGGGTGTAAGCCTTGGTATTGTTCTTTGGCAAAATAGCCTCTAATGTCTTAACCGAATTATCGCCCAGAGCCACGACATTATCTTGATTTAGAGTTGTTTTGACCAATGTACCGCTGTATATTTTACCACTATTTGGATAACTGATACTCCCGCCGTCAGTCAGAGCCACACCAATACGAGCAATATAGTTGGCTCGATAGTCTGCATCATTTTTAATTTGCCCCAACTCAACGGTAACGCCAAAGTCGTAGCTCCAGCCCGAGCCATAGCTATTTGAAAACACATTGTCTAAACTAAAACTTTGCATAGCGTTAGTGTAGCCATATTCGTAGTTGGTATTGGTCAAATCTAAGGCTGCATTTTCTTTGTCAATTACTCGTACTTGATAATTGGCATTATTTATTTTCAAAAAAGCAGATCTCCCTGCCGATAGTCGTTTGACCGAAGCACCGAGTTTTATCTTTATTATTTCGGGTAAATCTAAAGCCACTCCTGCCACCGTCAAGCCTGTTTCCAAAAACGATTGTTGGCTCATGGCAAAGTTTTTAATTGTGCCAGTCGAAGCCACCAAATTGCCAAAATCAAGACGTTTGGTATAAACATCGCTTAACACCGAAGGCAGATTTGCCCCCTGTACAAATCCCCGAAACCGCCCCGAAACACCCAGCGTAAGCCATTTGGTAACATCAAAATAAACCGAAGGTAGCCGTAATTCAGTAACGATATTGGCATTTGGCCCTGCTGTATATGAGCCAGTTAGTTTAGACTTGCCGTACAGTTCAGACGAAGTATAGGGTGCTTTGATGGGATAAAACAGGGCATCGGTTCTGAAATAGCTAAAATAGCGGTTGTTAATCGTCGTATTGAAAGCCACAGCGTTGATGTGCCATTTGTATTTAGTACCAGCCACCGCCGATGGATTGAACGTAGCTCTGTAAATACTCGCATGGTTGCCGCTGTGTGGGCCGAGCATTTGTTGGGCTTGTGATACTAATATCAAATGTAAAACGAAAAACGAAAGAGTTAAAACAAATTTCATATAATATTTCAATTTTATATTAACAAGCATAAAAACTGTGCCAAAACACAAGCGAAGCCTTCGCTGTTTATCATCAATTAAGTACTTATTCAAAAGTAATACGGTATTTTAATTTTTATAACTTATTGATTGACAGCATTGTATTTAACTCATGACACCGTACTATATACTCACGACTCCTTAAAGCCCCTTTAAGGTTTTGGCTTCAATAAGTCCCTTGCGTTTGAGCATGGCTTCGGGGCGAGGCTCACGGCCTCGAAACCGTTTGTAAAGTACCATTGGTTTTTCGGTGCCGCCCTTAGACAATATATTTTCTCTGAACGATTGTGCCGTTTTTTTATCAAAAATACCAGTCTCTTTAAAAGCCTCAAAAGCATCGGCATCAAGTACTTCGCTCCACATATACGAGTAGTAACCCGCCGAATAGCCACCTGCAAAAATATGCCCAAACGATGTACTTAGAGCTGTCCCTGGCACGATTGGGTACAAATCGGTTTGTTTAGCAATCTTTGACTCTATCTCTGCAATACTTTCATTATTTGGGACGTTGCCGTGCCATTCCATATCTGTAAGGCCCAGATTGACTTGGCGAGCCGTAGCCAACCCAGCCATAAAGTTAGACGAAGCTTTGAGTTTTTGGATATATTCTGTCGGAATCACCTCGTTGGTTTGGTAATGTTTGGCAAACAATTTGAGTACTTCGGGTTCTAAGCAATAATTTTCCATAAACTGGCTCGGTAGCTCCACAAAGTCCCACGACACACTCGTACCGCTCACAGTTTCATACTTTGCGTGCGAGAGCATCGAGTGCAGTGCATGCCCAAACTCATGATAAAGCGTTTCTACTTCTCTGAATGTCAGCAAAGAGGGTTTAGTTTCAGTTGGTTTTGTAAAGTTACATATATTAAGCACGTGCGGTCTTATGTCTTTACCGTTTTCAAAATGTTGGGCTTGCGTGGTTGTGTTCCAGGCACCTGCTCGCTTGCCCTCACGAGGAAAATAGTCGCCATACCAAACTGAAAGCAACTGGCCTTTTTCATCAAAAATCTCGTAAGCCTTTACGTCTGCGTGCCAGACAGGAATCGATTTGTTTTCTTTGAATGTCAGGCCATACAATTTGTTTGTGAGCGTAAAAAGTCCGTCCAACACGTTTTCGAGTTTGAAGTACGGCTTCAAGATTTCATCGTTGATGCTAAATTTTTCTTTTTTTAGTTTTTCAGAATAATAACTTGCGTCCCAGCGTTGTAGCACGTTTTCGGTAAAGCCGTGTTTTTGGGCATAGTCAGTCAGCTCGGCCAACTCACGCAAGGCGGCTGGTTTGGCGTAGTTGAGTACGTCGTTTTCAAAGGTCATTACTTTGGCGGGTGTTTCGGCCATGCGCTCTTCCAATACATAATTGGCCCATGTTTTATAACCCAGCAAGGCGGCTTTGTCGTACCGAAGTTTTACTATTTTTTGAACAATGGCTTGGTTGTCGTTTTTGTCGCCATTAAATCCCTTTTTGTTACTGGCCGTCCAGAGTTGTTTTCGTAACTCTCGGTTGTCGGCATATTGCAAAAACGGCCCCAAACTCGTATATTGAAGTGTAAATACCCAGCCCTCCTTATTTTGTTTTTTGGCAGTGGCTTTGGCTGCTTCTTTGGCAAAGTCGGGTAGGCCAGCCAAATCGGCCTCGTTGGTTATGAGCAAGGCATATTCGTTGGTTTCGGCTAAGTTATGCTCACTAAACTCAATCGACAGTTGCGATAGCTCTTTGTTGATGCTCCTCATTTTTTCTTTGTCGGTATCGTTTAGGTTAGCCCCGTTTCGTGCAAAAGATTTATAGGTTTTTTCCAATAGCATCTCGCTTTCTTTGTCTAATTTCAAGCTGCTGCGCTGCTCCCAAACTGCTTTTACTCTGGCAAATAGTTTTTGATTGAGCGAAATATCATTACCATATTCTGTCAGTAACGGGCTGGCTTCTTTGACTACCTGCTGAATGGCATCGGTCGTTTCGGCGCCGTTCAAATGAAACAATATGGGTGTAACTTTACTCAACAACTCACCTGCACGCTCCAAGGCCACAATCGTATTGTCGAATGTAGGTTTGGCTGGATTTTTTATGATAGCTTCAATGTCTTTACGGCCACTAACCATACCCTCGGCAATGGCTGGCATAAAATGTTCGACCTTGATTTTGTCGTAAGGTGGTGTATTGTGTGGGGTACTAAATGGTTGTAAGAGTGGGTTGTTGGTCATTATTTTTTGTTTATTTTGGGCAATTATTAAGCCGTTAATGGTAACTAAAAGCGTAAGTAACAGGTATTTTTTCATGATTTTTAGGGTGGTTTTATTTTAATATTATTCATTTATGCCAACTGAGCCGCAACGCTGGCCGTTAGCCCTCTTAAAATTCTAAAAATTTCGTAAATATCTTCGTCATCGGCTGTAAATATTTTACTTATGGCGTATTCTTTATCAACCAAAACCATAAAATACCAATCTTTGCCAACAATATAACAGCCATACAGCGGCAGATTGGGCGTATTGTTGTGTTGCTGGGCAACGAGCATCGCCATCAGCACCTGCCCCTGTGGCTCACCGTCAGGGTCGGTTAGGCGTTTGTACTCGTTCAAACAAAAAAAGGGTTTCTTAGGATTTCGTACACCCGATGCCACCATGCCATCTACCCTACCGCTGAGTTCGTAGTCGTCGATGGTAGCGGCAAGGTCTCGTTCAAGAAAATAGCCGAAATTATCGCCATACACACCTGCCAACATAAACATTGGGCTAATAAATTTATTTTCGAGTTCTACTTCGTTCCAGCCTACTGCGCCAATTATCAATGGGCTTTGTACCCTATCCAATGCTTTTTTTTCCCAGCTTTCAAGTTCACATTCAAAAGCCAGCCAACTTTCAAGTGCTGGATGTTTTAATATTTGTTTTGTTCCGAATGTTTCATCAATACGGTCTGATGTCCATTCACGAAAGTTGCTTTTTATCATGGTCTTCTCAATTCTTTTAGCAAAAATACAAATTCTTGTTGAATGGTGTACGAACGCTCCCCTTAATTTTAGCGATTTGAGAACTCTAAAATTCTGTTTGCTGATTTCTGTAGTCCAAATTAAAAATCAGAGTACTCATCTTTCCACAAAAAGGGGGCTTATTTAGAACTTTTATTTTTAAAAAATTGTAATCACTAAAACAAAAACGGGTTCAGTTATTCAATAAAAATACAAACTCGATAGTTTTTAAATTTTAATATACTAATTTAATCTATTTCACAATTTCAACCACACAATTATGTCATTAAGATTAGGCGACATCGCACCAGATTTTTCGGCCAGCACTACGCAAGGCGATTTGAATTTCCATGAATGGCTCGGTACTTCGTGGGGAATGTTGTTTTCGCACCCTGCCGACTTTACGCCCGTCTGCACCACAGAACTTGGCAAAACGGCTTTGCTGAAAGGGGACTTTGAGGCACGCAACGTAAAAGTAATAGCGGTAAGTGTGGACGACTTGGCTTCGCACAATAAATGGGTACCTGATATCAACGAAGTAAACGGTACGACGGTAAACTTCCCTATCATTGCCGATGGCGACCGTACTGTGGCGACACTTTATGATATGATTCACCCAAATGCCAGCGAAAAAGCAACGGTACGGTCGGTGTTTATCATTGGCCCCGACAAAAAAATAAAACTGACGCTTACCTATCCAGCTTCTACGGGTCGTAACTTTGTAGAATTGTTGCGAGTCATTGATTCGTTGCAACTAACGGCCAATTACCAAGTAGCCACCCCTGCCGACTGGAAAGACGGCGATGATGTGATAGTGGTGCCTGCTGTGAGTACAGAAGATGCCAAATTGAAGTTCACCAAAGGGCTAAATATCGTAAAGCCTTACTTGCGCTACACGCCCCAGCCAAATAAGTAATACCAATTAGCGAAGTCTTCGTTTTTTAACGAAGACTTCGCTTGTTAAGAAATCACCTCAAAAACAATCACAGAACTGGCTTTATTTTTGAGTACGATAGCTTTTGCTTGATTGCACGAAAATGAATCTTTGATTTTTTGGTAGTCGTCTTCGGCCACCAAAATTTGCCCTGCCTTAGCTACTGATTGAAGTCGCTGGGCGGTGTTTACGGTGTCGCCAATGACGGTATAGTCCAACCGTTTGAGTGCGACAGAGCCAATGTTGCCCGAAATCATTTCGCCGCTTTTGACTCCAATAGACACCTGTGGCATAAAATCGGTATGGCTCTTGATACTATTTATTTGGTTTCGGACGGCCAAACTGGCCTCTATGGCTCGGTCTAAATGGTACTTGCCTTTGAAAATAGCCATCACGCAGTCGCCCATAAACTTGTC
>JAYVJH010000562.1:0-2208 GCA_043769455.1 Runella sp.
ACACCAATGGCATCGATATAAGTCGTCATCAAGTCTGCCGTTTGATAGTTGATATTCGAGTACGTTCTGATTACGTCATGGAGTCCTTTTTCGGGGGCAAAGTGTAGTACTTTGATGGTTTGGTCAAAAAATTGTGCTTTGTTTTTCAGGAACAAATACACCAACCGATGCCGCTCGAGGCTGTGGCATTTGTAGCAAAGTGCATTTGGTCTATTGAATGGCAAAAACTGACTGTATGTACTGTTGCATATCGGACATTCGACATCACTCCCCAGCCCATAAACGGCAGCACGACCAGCGGCTTGTAAGTTTCTAAGACCTCTGCGGCCACCAGAGCCTATTATTTTTTTAATGGTTTGTTTCATTGGTATATAATATACGAAAGTCATTGAAAACACTTTACGATATACTTGTAATTATAAGATATTCAAGAAAATACTCGTCAGATGAAAGTATGGGTAGGCTTTCTTTCTGAGCCGTAGCAATAATCAATAAGTCAAAGGGGTCAGCATGGGATTTTCCATCTTTTTTGAGTATTTTAGGGATAGAAACAAGGTTTTCATAGTGGTCAATCTTAGATTTTAGCAGTTTGATATGAAGCGAATTTCTATCCCTGTTAATTCCAGTCATATTAAAATGAGCGAAATCAGGTTTTTCTAAACGCATTTTTATGGCCATTTCAAACAAACTGGCTTCACAAATAAATAACTCATTTTCAGGGTTGTTTATTATACTTTTTTGTAAGGGAGAGAGATGGTTATAGTCATTATTTATAAGAAAAATAAAAACATTTGTGTCTAACAAGTATTTCATTTTCCCAGCCCCAATTCGTATGGTTCTAATATCCTATACAACTCTGCGTACTTACCATCGGGTATCAGTTCTTTAGAAAGTTGTAAAACACTTTTTTTGGCTTTACTTTTTTTAATCTTTGGTGTAGGCGAACCTGAGCCGCCACCAACTTTTGTTAGTTGTCTTTCCATCATAATATTTTTTAAAGTTTATATTTTCATTCCCTACCCCAACAGTGCTTTCACAGCAGCCTGTATGGCTTTGCCATCGGCTTGGCCTGCGAGTTCTTTCATGGCTGGCCCCATTCCTTTGCCTATTTCGGCGGCTGAGGTTGCACCTACACGGGCGATGATGTCCGCAATTTTGGCTTTGATGTCGTCTTCTGACAGTTGTTTGGGTAGATATTGTTCGATGACAGCAATTTCAGCCAGTTCTATTTGTAACAAGTCGGGGCGATTTTGCTCTTGATAAATGGCCGCAGAGTCTCGGCGTTGTTTGGCGGCACGGGTCAAGATTTTGAGTTCGTCTTCGGCAGCAATTTCAGCAGGTGCGCCTGGCTTGGTTTCTTCCATCAAAATCATGGCCTTAATGGCTCTTAATGCCCGTAAAGTATCTTGCGCTTTGGCTCGCATGGCGTTTTTGATGTCTTCGTCTATTTGTTGTTTGAGTGTCATATTGATTAGTGAAAAATGATTAGTGAAAAACGAAAAATCATCAATGAGTAATGACCATCGACTAACGACTATTGTCTTGATACGGTTTTAGTTCGTTGTTTAATAAATGGTAAAGTCGCTCTTTTAGTTCAGGAATATCGTCTTTGCCTAAGTCGGCGGTGAGGAGAGGTTGATGAACAATTACTTTTACACGGTTCCATCTGACTCTCAATGGGCTTTTATCGGGTACAATCAAGTGATTGGTCAATAACGACACTGGCACTATCGGTACTTTGGCGTGGTGAGCTATCTTCAAAGCACCGTCCATGAGTGGATATTGCATCGTTGGCGGATTATCGGAAACGATACCTCCCTCTGGAAAAATAGCTATGCTCCTCCCACTGGCCACTACACGCATAGATTTGGTTAGGCTACTGACTCGACTTTTGGGGTCTTCACGATTGACCAAAATATGTAACCGTGAATACATATAGCCAAACAATGGTACATTAGCTACTGAATCTTTGCCCACAAAAGCCAGATAATTAGGAACAACGGCATTGAGGACTACAATGTCTAAATACGAAAAATGATTGGCACAAAAAACGTAAGTAGCATTGGGGTCGGGTCTAAAACGCCACTCGATATTCAAGGGCATTCCAGCCATAATTAAGAAAGTCTTGGCCCAAAAACGATTGATTTGGTTGGTATATGGTTTCCATGAATTTCGCTGTAAAGTGATAAAACTAAACGGAAAAATGAG
>JAYVJH010000563.1:0-2520 GCA_043769455.1 Runella sp.
ATGCTAAGGCATTGTGGGACAGGTCTTCCATACGGGTTTTGTCGCCCATTATACTTCCTTTTGAACGCTGACTGGTCGGGTCAATGGCCAACACAGCCAATTTTTTTTGTTGGTCTGTGATGTATTTTCCAAATGTTTCTATGAAAGTACTTTTGCCTACACCTGGCACACCCGTAATACCGATTCTGATTGAGCGTCCAGTAAAAGGCAAAATAGTATCCAAAACCAACTGCGACAGTGCTTTGTCAGACGCTAACTGACTTTCGATGAGCGTAATAGCCCGACCCAATACCGAGCGATTGCCCGATAAAATACCTTCTACATAATTATCGACAGAAAGACGTTTTTGCATTTATTGAGTACATTTTGGCAGTCTGGCTAAGATAGCATAAGTTAAGATTTGATTCAAAAATACTCAACCAACTCACTTTCTACTTGGCTTGAGTTATTGTTTGGTTTTAAAATTAGTCAAAAACTACGATTATAACTACAATCGGATATTCTTGTTATTAGTTTTCTATTTTTAGTACTATCTTGCAAGTTCAAAAACATATTGATATGGCAAAAACCTCAAAAAAACCTACTACAATATCAGAAACCGTAGCCGTTGTTACTGAGCAAGTGGCTTACTCTCGTTTTTCAGATTTTGATATTCATTTGTTCAAAGCAGGTAAACATTATAAGCTACACGACAAACTCGGCTCACACGTTGTTGAGCATTATGGCGTACAAGGTACTTACTTTGCGGTGTGGGCCCCCAACGCCAATACCGTTGCGGTTATTGGCAATTTTAATGGCTGGAACAAACAAAGCCACTCTATGTCGTCTCGTTGGGACGGCTCAGGTATTTGGGAGGTTTTCATACCCAACATTGGCCGAGGCGAAATTTACAAATATTTCATAAAGTCCAATCAATACGGGGCTGAACTCGAAAAAGCAGACCCGTTTGCGCTCTGGTGCGAAGTTGCACCCAAAACGGCCTCAATCGTTTGGGACACATGGCACGAATGGCAAGATGGCGACTGGATGAAAAATCGTGCCAAAAACAACGCCCTCAACGCCCCCTACTCGGTCTATGAAGTGCATCTGGGTTCGTGGCTCAAAGACCCGTCCGACCCCAATGGCTACCTCAATTACCGTCAAGTGGCCGACAAAATGGTGCCATATTTGCAAGAAATGGGCTTTACCCACGTTGAGTTTATGCCCGCCATGGAACACCCCTATCCGCCTTCGTGGGGCTACCAGATAACAGGCTACTTTTCGTGCGCCTCACGCATGGGCGCACCACAAGACTTGATGTATTTGATTGAAAAACTACACGAAGCTGGCATTGGTGTATTGATGGACTGGGTGCCGTCGCACTTCCCTGGTGATGCTTATGGGCTTTATGAGTTTGACGGCACGCATCTATACGAACACGCCTACCCACGTAAAGGCTACCACCCCGACTGGAAAAGCTATATCTTTAATTATGGTCGTAACGAAGTCAAATCGTTTTTGATTTCAAATGCCATTTTTTGGTTAGAACGCTATCATATTGACGGCCTCAGGGTCGATGCCGTGGCTTCGATGTTGTACTTAGACTATTCTCGTAAACATGGTGAGTGGATACCAAACGAGTTTGGCGGTCGTGAAAACTTAGAAGCCATTGCTCTATTACGTGAAATGAACGAAGCCGTCTATAAAGAATTTCCAGATGTGCAGACCATCGCCGAAGAATCTACGGCTTTCCCAGGGGTATCTCGGCCTGTGTATTTGGGTGGGCTGGGTTTTGGTATGAAATGGATGATGGGCTGGATGAACGACACCCTCAAATATTTTGAAAGAGAACCCCTACACCGCAAATGGCACCAAGACCAGCTATCGTTTAGCTTGGTTTATGCGTTCTCTGAAAATTTTATGCTGCCACTCTCGCACGACGAAGTGGTTTATGGTAAGCACTCGCTCGTAGGCAAAATGCCTGGCGATGAGTGGCAACGTATGGCCAATTTACGCCTGCTCTTTGCCTATATGTTTACGCACCCAGGCACTAAGCTAATATTTATGGGTGGAGAATTTGCCCAAGTAAAAGAATGGAATTTTGAACAATCGCTCGACTGGCATTTGTTAGAATATGCCCCCCACAAAGGCGTACAGGCGTGTATGAAAGCACTCAACCACCTACTCAAAAGTCAGCCTGCCTTGCACGAATATAACTTCTCGCCCGAGGGCTTTGAATGGATAGATGCCTCCGATCGTGAAAACAGTACTTTTGTTTATATCCGCAAAAGCCTTGACCCAGCCGACCAATTAGTAATAGCCCTCAACCTTACACCCGTTGCTCGACACAATTATCGGGTCGGTTTGCCGTTTGATGGTACATGGACGGAGATATTTAACAGCGACTCGCTCGACTATTATGGTAGCGGCGTAACAAACCCCGAACCAACGGCCTCACAACCCCAATCATGGCAGGGGCGTGCCAACTCGTTAGCAATCCATTTGCCGCCGTTGGGAGCTGTGGTTTTGAAAAGAATTTAA
>JAYVJH010000564.1:0-2549 GCA_043769455.1 Runella sp.
ATGCCCTTCCGCTCAAAATATGGCTTCCTGCTGCCGACTCGCTACCCCTAATTGGCTGGGCGATGAAGTACCAAATCACACCTTATATTTTTAGCTGGGCTGGTATGCTCTACGATACTTTTATTATTTTGTTTTTACTGATACCCCAAACTCGCCTTTTTGCCTATTTTACGGTCATCGTTTTTCATGCCGTTACAGGTATGCTTTTTCAAATTGGGGTTTTTCCGCTGGTTATGATTGGGGCTACACTGTTGTTTTTTTCTGACCAATGGCATGAAAAATTGCTGTCATTGATTGGTAGAAAAAAAGAAACCTCTCAAACATACTTTTCGCACTATCAACCGTATATAAAGTATGTGCTGATGGCCTATTGTTGTTTTCAGTTGCTTTTTCCATGGCGGTTTTTGTTGTACAACGGTTCTATGTTTTGGACAGAGCAAGGCTACCGATTTGGCTGGCGGGTAATGCTCATGGAGAAGGCTGGAACGGCGACTTTTTATGTAAAAGACAAAAAAACAGGCCGTGAAGGCGAAGTACTCAATAGCGATTTTTTAAATTCGCATCAAGAAAAACAAATGGCTATGCAGCCCGATATGATTGTGCAGTATGCTCATTTCTTGAAAAAACACTATCAAAAACAAGGACTTCAAAATCCGTCAGTTCGTGCCGAAGTTTATGTAACTCTCAACGGGCGACCAAGTAAGCTGCTGATAGACCCACAAATTGACCTAAGCCAAATCGAAGACTCGTGGTTGGATAAAAAATGGATAATAAATCGATGAAACACTTAAAATATATTCTTTTTTTATTGCCCAATCTTGCTTTTTCTCAAAAAGCTACACTAACTGGCACCGTCAAAGACAGTCAAAATCAACCTGTTTATGAGGCAATCGTTACAGTTAAAGACAGTAAAAGCATTGTTTATTCTAATAAAAAAGGGGAATATCAACTCAAAAATCTGAGTTTTGGAAAAGCCACTGTCATTGTATTTGGATATGGAAAACAGACGGTAGAACAGCTAATTTCTGTTGATAAACCAGTTGAGAGCCTTGATTTTGTACTCAACGATTTGAGCAAAAATTTAGATGCAGTAACGATTCAGGCCGAAAGAGAAAAAACGTTTGGTATAACAAGACTAAAATCGGTAGAAAACTTCGGAATTTATGAATCAAAAAAAACAGAAGTTATAGTTTTGAAAGACATTACCGCCAATCTGGCAACCAACAACCCACGCCAAGTATATGCCAAGGTAGCGGGCTTAAATATCTGGGAGTCGGACGGGGTGGGGCTTCAACTGGGTATAGGTGGCAGAGGTTTGTCGCCCAACAGAACGGCTAATTTCAATACCCGACAAAACGGTTATGATATTTCGGCCGATGCTCTTGGCTATCCCGAAAGCTACTACACACCGCCCGTCGAAGCACTCGAAAGTATAGAGGTAGTACGTGGAGCTGCATCTTTGCAGTTTGGTACGCAGTTTGGCGGTATGCTCAATTTTAGATTCAAAAAAGGACCAAAAGACAAAAAGATAGAACTAAACAGCCGCCAGACGATAGGTTCTTGGGGTTTTTTTGGAAGTTTCAATAGTTTGGGAGGTACAGCAGGTAAGCTCAATTATTATGCTTTTTATCAGCGAAAACAAGGCAATGGCTGGCGACCCAATTCGGCTTTTGGGGTCAATACCTTTTATGCTCAGATAGGCTACCAAGCTACCAAAAAGCTGTTATTAAATCTCGAAATTACATCAATGGACTATCTGGCAAAGCAAGCTGGCGGTCTGACCGACGCTATGTTTGAAAAGGAAGGAAGGCAGTCAGTCAGAAATCGAAATTGGTTTGGTGTAAGCTGGAAATTGGCTTCATTGAGCCTCACCTATCAGGTATCTGAGCGTACCAAGCTCAATGTTCGCAACTTTGGTCTGCTTGCCAACAGGCAATCGTTGGGTAATCTTGAACGTATCAATGTGGACGATAGAGTTGTCAAAAACAGAACATTGATAGGTGGCGACTTTACCAATATCGGCAACGAAACAAGACTTTTGCATCGCTACGGTCGTAACAACCTATTGCTGGGTGTGCGGCTCTATAAAGGCATCACTACTGCCCAGCAGGGCGACGCTGATGGTGCAAGTGATGCCAATTTTACTTTTCTGAATCCTCAAAATCTTGAAAATTCAGACTTTATTTTTCCAAATGAAAATTATTCAGCTTTTGCCGAAAATATTTTTACTGTTACTCCCCAATGGACTATCACGCCTGGCGTTCGTTATGAGTTTATTCGTACCAAATCAGAAGGATATTATAAGCAGCGAGTTTTTGATTTTGCAGGAAATTTGATTGTTGATAATAAAATCGGCGACAACCAAACCCGTCAGCGAGGTTTTGTGATTTTTGGCTTAGGGAGCAGCATCAAACCAAGCGATAAGTCAGAATATTATGCCAATATTTCACAAAACTATCGGGCAATCAATTTTACTGATTTACGCATCACCAACCCTAATTTTGCAGTCGATCCCGATATTCAAGACGAAAAAGGCTTTTCGGCAGATA
>JAYVJH010000565.1:0-2072 GCA_043769455.1 Runella sp.
AAGACAGATTATGACTGCCAAAAAATTAGTAACTGATTTCATTTTATCGTTTTTTTCTTTTCAATTTTTACTTCGTTGATAGCTATTTTAGCTTTTACCAATTTTTCAACCAAATCATTAGGCAAAGGCGTATCGGGCTGAAAGTGAATTGTGCCACCCGCATACTCTAAAATCGACTGAAAAGTACCTTGATTTGTCTTAGCATTGTTTTTCGCTGTAATTATCTATAAAGAACTGAATAATCCAATGCCAAGTGCCAAGAATTTGGGGCAGGTCGGTTTGAGATTTACGGTCAATGTAAAATGTCTTATTTTCAAATTTCATAAATAGCCACTCTGTTCCTGTTGTAGCGCAACCGTACAAAGTATTGATGTGTTTTCCTTCTTCTTCGTTGAGCCAGTTGGCAGCATACAACTGAGCGGCGCATTGAGCTATTCCCCATTCCAAATCTTCGTCTTTGGCTTCTACCAAACTTATGATGGGTGTCTCTAAATATGGTTTTTGGGGGTGAAGACCAAAGAAAAAATCACAGGGGCCAGCCAAATCGTCGGCAGCATTAACAAAAACATCTTCGCCAGAGAGAAGCGTTACGTTATCTTGAAAAGTAACGGCAATTTCCATCAAAAGTGGCGAAACCAACCGTTCAGATTTATTTTTTTCGTTGGTGAGTGGCATCTTAACTGCCATTTTCAACGACATATCTAACCATTCGCTCGGCTCAACTTTTGATATTGAGACAAATAAATCGACAATTCGAGCATCTAAACCAAATTTTTTGGTTACTTGGCTCAGTTTCCTAAAATTGCTATATCCCATTGTTTTGATTATTTAAAAATTTATTTTTCACTATAATTATCAATAAAAAACTGGATAATCCAATGCCAAGTACCGAGTATTTGGGGCAAGTCAGTAATGGGGCGACTGTTGATATAAAAGACATTGTTTTCAAACTTCAAAAACTGCCACTCTACCCCGTCAGTCGCACAGCCATACAACACAGCTATATCTTTTCTTTCTTGCTGATTGAACAAATGAGCGGCATATAATTGGGCTGAACATTGAGCGATACCCCAGTCCAAATCTTCGTCTTTGGCTTCGGCAATAGATATTATCGGTGCTTCTAATAGTATTGACGATGGCGACAATGCAAAGAAAAAATCGCAAGGGCCAGCCAAATCGTCTTCGGCATTGATATTGACTTCTTCGCCCGAAAAAAAAGCAATTTTATCTTTGTGCAGTTCCAATACCTCCAATAATATAGGCGACACAATACGCTCTGACTTTGATTTTTCGTTAGTTGGTGGTGAAGTATAGGCCCTATCAAGCGAAATCGTAAGCCATTCGCTTGGTGCTATGGGCGTAATATCTGACAACGCAAAAATATCAACCGATTTGAAATCTGTACCGAATTTATTTTTGACTTGACGTATTTTTTTAAAATTGCTATATCCCATTATTTTTCAATTATCAAGTTTTGATAGTCCTATAAATGTAATGCTCAGAATGCCGTTGCATGGTGTTTTCACCTGCAACACAACCTTACAAAGGTAGGACTACCCAAGTTTTAGTTAAGTATGATTATACTTGGCTATAATTATCGGAGAACCACATTTTTTCAATAATTGGCTTTATTAGGGTCTTTGAGTCATCAAAATCCTCGCTATACTTTTATTCAACTCGACAAATTTACAAATATTTTCAATACATTTATCACAAAAAAAGACTATGACAAAGCAAATTGCGTTCCTGAGAGGTATCAATGTTGGGAATATTCGCATCAAGATGCCGGCCTTAAAAATAGCTTTTGAGCAAACAGACTGCCAAGATGTCAAAACCTATCTACAAACAGGGAATGTCGTTTTTGAGACCAACAAAACGATTGAGGTAATGAAACCTATTTTGGAGGCACACCTTAGCAAAGTATTTGACTATCAGGCTTTTGTATTGTTATATAATTTTGAATTATTGGCCGGCATTATAGCTAATTATCCTTTTGAGCGAGCCGACAGCCACCACGCCTACGTTATTTTTGTTGATAATAAAGCAATTTTAGAAGACCTCACAATGGTTGC
>JAYVJH010000566.1:0-5263 GCA_043769455.1 Runella sp.
TGTAAGAATGGGACCAGTGATTTCAAAAGAACATTATGACAAAGTATTGGGTTATATCAAACAAGCCCAAACCGAAAAATGCAGGCTTGTTTGTGGTGGAGGGTTGCCAGCAGGTGAGCAGTTTGCCAAGGGCTATTTTATTGAGCCAACCATATTTGCTGACGTTATGCCAGAGCATACTTTGTTTAAAGAAGAGGTATTTGGCCCAGTGATGTCTTTTACGCCTTTCGATACCGAAGAAGAAGCCATCAGACTTGCCAACGATACAGAATACGGCCTTGCCGCAGGGGTATTTACTGAAAATATCACAAAAGCGCATCGGATTGTGAAGCAAATCAAGGCGGGCATTATGTGGGTCAATAATTATCACCCAACGTTTAATGAACTGCCATGGGGAGGATATAAAAAATCTGGAATTGGCCGAGAATTGGGCAAATATGGTATCGAAGCCTACTTAGAAACCAAACAAATCAATATAAATTTGGACGAAGGGCAATTGGGCTGGTATTGATTAAGTAGTGAAAAACGAATAACTAAAAACGAAAAATATTTTAATTAGTTACCCATGTTGCGCAACTAAAAAATAACACCGTAGGTGTGGACTGTCGATAGCCAGAATGAGTAATTGAATGATAAAGCCCCAGCGGGGCGGCCTGTTAACAGGTTATGATGGCTGCCATGTTGAATAATAACTTTTATATTTTTAATTTATAATGACTTCACAAGAACTATTAGAGCGGCGAAATAAAGTTGTGCCTCAGGCCATGGCACTTAGCACAGCCATTGATGCCGTGAAGGCTTCGGGAGCGGTGTTTTATACAGCCGACGGCAAAGAATTTATTGATTTTTCGGGTGGTATCGGCGTGTTGAATGCTGGACATTGCCCGCCGTCAGTATCCAGAGCGATTGCTAATCAATCAAAAAAATTGATGCACACTTTTTTTAATTTATTGAGCCACGAACCCTACATACAATTAGCCGAAAAACTCATTGAAATACTACCACACGGCCACGATACCAGAGTGATGATGCTCAGTAGCGGAGCCGAGGCTGTAGAAAATGCCATAAAAATTGCTCGGCAAGCCACTGGTCGTCAGGGTATTGTGTGCTACACGGGTGGGTTTCATGGGCGAACAATGATGGGCATGACACTGACATCGAAAGTAAGTTATAAAATGGGTTGCGGCCCCTTTGCACCCGAAGTCTATCGTATTCCGTTTCCTGACTATTATCACAATGGCAAAGGTCAAAATTACGATGACTATGTTCAGCAGGAGTTAATCAATCTCAAAAAATATTTTAGTACCGTCGTCGCCCCCGAAAACGTAGCGGCCATTATCATAGAACCAGTGCAGGGCGAAGGGGGTTTTTATGTTACGCCCAAACTATACTTGCAAGGACTACGCCAAATATGTGATGAATATGGTATAATGTTAATTTTGGACGAAGTGCAGTCAGGTTTTGGGCGGACAGGCGCATGGGCAGCTTATCAACATTATGACGTGGTGCCTGATATTTCTACTTGGGCCAAATCTATGGGTTCGGGTATTCCGATTGCCTGTGTGATGGGCAAGGCATCGGTCATGAACAAAGCCTTGCCCGGCACAATCGGAGGTACTTATGCCGGTAATCCCATAGCTTGTGCAGGCTCGTTGGCTACGATTGAGTACATGCAAAAAATCGACATCAACCAAAAAGGAAAAAGAATTGGTACAATTATCAATACATTTTTTAAAAATCTACAAAAAATATGCCCCGCAATTGGTGAAGTACGTGGCCTTGGGGCAATGATTGGTATTGAATTAGTCAAAAACTCAGATCCCAATCAGCCAGATACTGACCTCACCAAAAAACTCGTAGCAGCCTGTGCCGAGCGGGGCTTGTTTTTGATAAGTGCTGGTGTATATGGCAACGTAATACGAGTACTATGCCCGTTGGTAATACCCGAAAAACAACTCCGCCACGGGCTGACTATTATGAAAGAAGAGTTGCTGAGGTTGAATAATGTTGAGTCGTTGTGATGATGGTATAAAATTATTCTTTATGTTTGTGTTTCATAAAAAATAAAGTACTTCTGATTTTATTTCCCTCAAAAAACCATGACCACAACCCGAAGAAACTTTCTACAACAAACAATAGCGACAGTATCGCTTGGAGCGGTGTCGTCGCTGATACCCAGCACTTTATTGAACGCTACCGAACCCGAAAAAAAAGTGCGCTTGGGTTTTATTGGTACAGGCTATCGTGGCCGCAATCACATAGAGCAAGCTCTGTTTCGGGCCGACGTTGAAATAAACGCCATCTGCGACATTGACCCAGAATCTATATCAAAAGCCCTTGCTCAAATCGAAAAAGGTGGCCGCAAAGCTCCTGCCGTTTATCAAAAAGGCGATGAAGATTTTTTGAATATGGTCAAACGAGACGATCTGGACGGCATCATCATAGCCACACCTTGGGAATGGCACGTACCAATGGCTGTAGCCGTGATGAAAGGCGGCAAATATGCGGCTGTCGAAGTGTCGGCAACGGTTACGCTACAAGAATCGTGGGATTTGGTGGATACTTTCGAGAAAACAGGTAGCCACTGTATGATTTTGGAAAATGTCTGCTATCGCCGAGACGTGATGTCGGTCTTGAACATGATTCGGAAAGGTATGTTTGGTGAAATGACCTACGCCCACTGCGGCTACCAGCACGACTTACGGCCTGTGAAGTTTAATGATGGTAAAAAATATTGGGGCGGTGGTGCCGAATTTGGAACAAAAGGCCATGCCGAAGCCCGCTGGCGCACCCAGCACTCTGTCGACAGAAATGGCGACTTATACCCAACTCACGGATTGGGGCCGGTAGCGCATTGGCTCAATATAAACCGTGGTAATCAGTTTATGTATCTGACTTCGATGGCTACCAAATCAAGGGGACTGAACAAATATGTGGTGGACAATGGTGGCAAAGACCACCCCAACGCCAAAGTTAATTTTAAACTTGGCGACATTGTTACGACCAACATACAGTGTGCCAATGGCGAAAATATAGTACTAATGCACGACACCAATTCGCCACGGCCATACTCGCTTGGGTTTAGAGCGCAAGGCACAGGCGGAATATGGATGGACGACAACGAAAAGATATATATTGACAAAGTAAGCCCAAAAGAAGACGTTTGGGAAGATTTTAAGCCTTATCAAGACAAATACGACCACCCACTCTGGAAAAAATTTGATAAAGATGCCGAAAATGCAGGCCACGGTGGTATCGATTTTTTTGTGTTTAGGGGTTTTGTAGAAGCCATCAAACGCAAAACCGCCCCGCCGATTGATGTTTACGATGCCGCAGCGTGGAGTGCCATTAGCCCGCTTTCAGAGCTATCAATAGCCCGTGGCAGCTCGCCCGTAGAAATTCCCGACTTTACCCGTGGCAAATGGAAAACAAATAAGCCGATTTTTGGGCTGAATGAGGAATATTGAATTTTTTGTTAGAATATTCGTTTGAGAATAAAAGAGAAATAAAATATGACAAACAGGATTTTCGTAACCTACAACCCAAATGTAGCAGTTGAACAAAATACAGCACTTAGATTGCAGACAATAGCTAATTTATACGGAATAGCTGTTGATTTACCATCAAGAATACTTGGTAGCACCGTTATAAATGACGAAACCGTACGCAGAATTAGTAAATCTAATTTTGTATTAGCTCTTTCATTGTACAATATGGGACAAGAAGTGAGCCACGAACTTGGGGCTGCTATTACCAAAAAAAAGCCTATCATTGCGCTCTATCAGCACGGGGTAGGTAAAAATATTGATTTTCAAAATTATGTTAATGTAAGTGAGATTTATCTTGACCTCAACAATACAGATACAACGTTACACGAAATTGCTGTATTTATTGATACTCAGTTCAAGCAAAATAAAAAAGAAACAAATACTACTGTACTTGGAGTATTAGGAATTGCATTAGGAATGTTAGCTTTATGGGGTTTGAGTAAAGAAAAATGATAAGACCAAGAGCCATTTTGGATACATCTGCGCTTATCTCGCTCTACAATTTACAATCACTAGAACATTTATCGTTGATGTATGAAGAAGTTAGAATACCGAGAGAGGTTGAAAGAGAGTTTTTGGATAAGGTTAGCGAAGATGAAAAGACGCGTAGATTTGCCTTCATTGCTAAATTTTATGACATAAACCAATCTTGGTTTGTGCCTTGCTTAGACTATGGTAGCGATCTAATCGAAATATACCTTGCCTCCGATGGAATGGACAGAGGTGAGGCTGAGGTATTAGCTCAAAACCAAAGTCTTGACAATCTTTACGAAGTAATTATTGATGAAAGTATTGCCAGAGGTGTTGCCCAAAGTAAATCTTTCAAAGTGCATGGTGTTTTGTATCTGCTTGCCGTTTTATCAATACGATTTCAAAAAATAGATTATAACGCTTCCGTAGATTACTTGATAAAAGAGCAAAATTTTAGGCTAAAGTCTAAGGTTGCGAATCAAGTTTATGAGAAAGTTAGAAAAGAAATTCTTGGGTAGCGCCTTAATATTTTGTGGCTATTGGCGAGTAGAGCCATAAAATGTTACGGCTCTACTCGTTTTCGCAATATTTTTAGTTCCGAATTTCGTTGTTTTGTCGATAGCCGTTTGGCGACCATAGCGGCGGTTGGCTTCATTGGCTTGCGCTTTTTGGCTTCTACAAAACAAGCAGCGACCAATTTATCAAACTTCTTGACGATTTTTTCACGGTTGCCCAACTGCGTGCGCTCTGTCTGATGGTATAGTACCAGTATGCCTTCGATTGTGATTTTATTAGCCAATTTTTCTAACAAAACTACTTTCTCGCTGTCTGTCAGTAGTTTAGAGTTTTTGACATCAAGTCGTAGTTCTACTTTTGTTTCTACTTTATTGACATTTTGCCCCCCAGCCCCGCCACTGCGAGCCGTGTCGAAGGTCAGTTCGGGGTGTAAGGTTTTGGGGTTGAACATCTGATTTGTCGGTTTGTTACTGCAAAAATACGAATTAGATGGCAATAATTTTCAATCTTATTTATACAAATTTGTATTTATACGTTTTTGTATTTATAATTGCAACTTGATTTAAATATTTATAGCGATGTCAAAAACTAAAAATGCACTTGGTTCACCTGTTGTTGGAACTGATTTTATTGGGCGTGTACTTGAATTAGCACAAGCTTTTCATTTATTGCTCTTAGGTAATCACCTGCGTATTCCTGCGCCTCGGCGTGTGGGCAAAACTTCGTTT
>JAYVJH010000567.1:0-1621 GCA_043769455.1 Runella sp.
TTCTTAGTAAAGACAAGGAGGAAGTTCGCTTCTTCTTTGTCTTTCAATTAAATGTTCTGTGATAACCTCGTTAGTTGCATTTATTACTTGAATCTAAGACCTATTTAAAATCTAATATTTTTTCTTCTAAAAATGCTGGCTGATGAAAGTCGTTTAGTTTTTTTAATAGCCCTAAAAGTAACATTTTTTCATGCGGTGTCAAGTTTCCACCAACTACCTCAGATACTTTATTCATTTTATCAAAAACCAAAAATAACTCTTGCCTACCTTTTTCAGTAATCGACACTAATTTACTACGTCGGTCAGTTGTGTGGTCTGTTTGGCCAATAAAACCATTTTTAAGCAATCGTTTAATGACCTCAACGCCAGCCGCTTTTTCTTGAATATTATACTGAATAAGCTCTGTCTTTGTCATGCTACCAAATTTGAGCAGTGCAGCCAAATAAACAAAGTCATCAACGGTGGCGAGCATCGAATTTTCGAGGGCTTGTTTACTGTAAAATCGAGCATAGCGGCTCATATAAATGATATATTTACCAATTTCTCTGTTACTGTCATCGTAAGGTGTTGAGTCCATTACAGTATTTGACTCATTATTTTTTTGAGTGGATTCAGCCAATAAAGTATTCAACCACCAAACAAATTCTTGTATTGTGTGTTTCTTTGGGGATTGGCTTTGTCCCTCAAATTTTTCTAAGGCATCAATAAGTTCTTTCAATAAGCCTATTTGCATTCTGTATTACATTTATTGTGGGCGTGCTGATAATAAAATTATATGTTTACACATCAAATTTAGTTAAATAAAATAAAAAAAATAGCAAAATTATTTTTTTATAAATGTTTTCCTTTTAATTTTGGAAAAATAAAATGTAAACCAAACAAACGCCATGAAACAAGTATCTCTTTTACTCTGTCTTTTAATCTTTGGAATAGCAGCGAATGCTCAGAACGTAAAAACAGGTATAATTTCTGGAAAAATTGTCGATAAATATACCCAGCAGGCACTTGTAGGTGCATCTATTGTTGTGGACGGCACAACAAATGGCACAAATGCCGATGCCGAGGGCCGTTTCAAACTCACTGTCGGTGTGGGTACGGTCAGCCTCAAAGCGTCGTTGGTGGGCTATGTGTCGCTCACTAAGTACAATTTGGTAGTTACGAGCGGCAACGCCAATACATTTGTTTTTGAACTGAGCGAAGAGCAAAAATCGCTTGGCGAGGTAGTCGTAAAGTCCAATCGTGCCACTGCCGCCGCCACTACTCTCGAAACCCCCAATTCGATTCAACGCCTCAGTACCGAAGAGATACGGTCAAACCCTGGCGGCAACTTTGATATTTCTCGGGTCATTCAGTCGTTGCCAGGTGTGGGTGGTACGTCTGGGTCGGTGGGTGGTTTCCGCAACGACCTTATCATCAGGGGTGGCGCACCCAACGAAAACGTATATTATGTCGATGGTATTGAGATTCCTGTCATTAACCATTTTACCACACAAGGCTCGGCTGGCGGGCCATCGGGTATTTTGAATGTGTCGTTTATTGAAGACGTAACGTTGGCTTCGAGTAGTTTTGATGCTCGCTACGACAACGCATTGGCTTCGGTTTTTATGGTCAAACAACGAGA
>JAYVJH010000568.1:0-2233 GCA_043769455.1 Runella sp.
GAATACAAAGTTAAATTGACAGATGATGCGTCTAAACGGTCTGAATCAGAAAAATCTGAATATAAAGCAGCTATCTTCTCAAATGTGCAAGAAATCAGAGAAAAGCTGTTTGAAATCAACTTGCAAATAGACAAACAGATACTGGTTAAAGTCTAAATCCTGATTATTAAATACTCGCAAAACGATAAAAAATACCCAGCGGTAGCTTGTGCTGGGCTTGGTCTGAAAGATATAGCTCACCAAACTCGGCATTGGGTACATTGCCAAAACAGTCCCTTATAAGGTTCTCGGCCATGAGTGCCGAAAAACCGAGAGAGTACAGGTTTAAGATAAACACAAAATGCTCCTTGTCGAGCAGTGCGGCACAGGCTTTGAGCAGCTCGTTGAGTTGTTCCTCCAATATCCATTTTTCACCTTGCGGCCCACGACCATAGGCCGGCGGGTCCAATATCAAGCAGTTGTATGTTTTGTTGCGGCGCACCTCACGCTGCACATACTTAAAGGCATCTTCGACCATCCATCTGATGTTATCATTGCCGCTGGCCTCCATGTTTTCACGAGACCACGTTACGACTTGCTTCACCGAGTCCACGTGCGTAACGTCTGCGCCTGTTTGTCGTGCAGCTACCGATGCTGCACCTGTGTAGGCAAATAGATTCAATACAGTTGGCTGGCTTATGGGCAGTTGTCGTAACTTTTGGTCAATAAAATCCCAGTTGGCAGCTTGTTCTGGAAACACGCCCACGTGCTTGAACGATGTAAGCGAACATTTAAGTTCTAAGTTTAGCCCTCCGTGGCGGTAGTTTATCCACCATTTTTCAACCATTCCTTTTTTGAGTTGCCATTCACCTCGCTCTGGCGATGATTTTTCTCGCTTAAATGTGGCATCTGCCGCTTGCCAGTTGGCCTCAGGTAGAGATTTGTCCCAAATAGCCTGCGGTTCTGGCCGGCTGAGTGTATATTGGCCAAAGCGTTCGAGTTTTTCAAAATTTCCTGAGTCAATCAGTTCGTAATCTTTCCAGTTTTGAGGAGTAAGTAGTTGCATTAAGTAAATGTAAGGTTTTTAGGATGGCGAACTATTTTGGTCGCAGTTCGTCTATTTCACTGTCTGACAGGCCAGTTATTGTTGCTATTTGGGCATTAGTCAAATTCATCACAATCAACTGTTTGGCATTTTTTTTAACTTTGATTTTTTCGGCTTCTACCAATTTAGTTATTTCTATTTTTGCTTCGGCTGCCTTTGCTTCGGCTTCGGCTATTTTTCCCTCGGCTTCGGCTATTTTTTCAGCGGTTTTTTCCTTGATTTTGGCTATTTTTTCTTCAGCTTCGGCTATTTTTTCAGCCATTTTTGCCTCGGCTTCTGCTACTTTTTTCTTTGTTAGCTCTTCTTGCTCGATCCTGATTGTGTCTGCTATGCTTGCTTCTGTGTGCAAATCGTCCAAAAACCTATCGTATTGTCTTCTTATATTATCGGGCAGGTTGTGTATTTTCATTTTTTCTCGAACCTCTTTCATTCCTTTGGCCTTAAAATCGTCCAAAACCTCACTATTCTTGAAAAAATATATCCATTCGTCCAACGGTTCTCTGATAACGTCCTTAAACTTTGTTGTTTGTATTAGATAATATTCGGGATATGCCTGCTGGATAGTTGGTTGTTTGAGTAGTTCTTGCTGTGCTTTTGACAGTAAAAGTTCTTTTTTAGAATGTAACCCTTTAAATTTAGTTTGACCTACATATACATAATCATCACCTTTGCCTAACCCAAAATAAATAATACTGACGGCTATTACTTTTTTGATGTCAGAATAAGGCTTACCTACGCCCAAATGCTCGGTGATTGCCTTTGAAACACCAAAAAGCATACGCATCAAGTAGTCCAATTCTCTTGTATTCTGGATTTCAATAATAATATGCTCTCCTTTCGAGTTTTCGGCATATAAATCTACTCGGTTAAACTTATCGGTTTCGCCAGCTTGGTTACTTTCGCTTTCTAAAATGCCTTCTATCTTGATGTCGTCTTTGAGCAATTCTGACAAGAACCCTTCAAGAATATCAAAGTTTTTTTTATCTCGAAGTATTTTTTTTACCGCCCAGTCAAATCTAATATGTTTCTTTTGTGCCATATTTTTTATATATGCTACATTCAAGTAATAAATGCAACTTTTTGGTTAAATATTTGAATTGGACTTAAATAGCCATGTCTTTTTCTGGGTCTGTTGTTAATAATATTTTC
>JAYVJH010000569.1:0-2618 GCA_043769455.1 Runella sp.
ACTTAACAATCCGCAAAAGCACAATCGCCAAATTGAATTCAAATTCAGGCAGTAACAATGGCCGCACTACAACTTGGGGTACTCAAATGGGTAGAACAACAACTTGGGGCACTCAAATGGGTAAAACTACTACTTGGGGTACACAATACTAATATTGATTTCTAAAAAAATAATAAACGAATAAAAACAAAATTAACACCATGAAAAACTTAACAATCCGCAAAAGCACAATCGCAAAATTAAATTCAAATACTGCAAATAATTCAGGGCGTACTACTACCTGGGGTACTCAAATGGGTAAAACAACAACTTGGGGCACACAATATTGATTAAATGTTCAATTATTTTAAAGATATTAACCCATTCAAAAAACTGATTGATTGGGTAATAATTGTGAGCCATTTATGAATTTCCTTTTCAAGGTAAGCACTTAACCCAACTTGCAGCAAAGTTCATATAATTAGCTGAATTTCAGCGATTTCACTTTTTTCATTTTCCATATTGTGTACTACAACCTGCTTTCTTATTTTTTTGTATTGTTTGTATTTTAGTATTTCAAAAATTTGTTTTACAGCTTTGTTAGGTTCTGAGCTTTTTGTTATTGCTACCAATTGGTTTTGCTGATTCTTGGCAGTGCTTGTTACTAGTTTTTGTGTATTGCATTTTCTGATTAGCTCTGACCAGTCGTCTGTAATTTCGCTATTTTTAAGTTGATACCTTATCGTATTCACAATCCAATAGGCCAACAGACCCAGATGAAGGTGTGCCATTGCAGCATTATCATTTTTATGATAAACTGGCCGTAGGTCTAAGTCGGTTTTGAGCGTTCTAAAGGTCGACTCGATTTCTCGGATGGTATTGTATATTTCCCAAACGGTTTTTTGCTCAGTTACTGGCATGTTGGTTCTTACAAAATAAATACCGAGTAGCTCCTCAATGGCCTGATATTTTTCTGTGTTTTTCTTATAATTAATGTCTATCGCTTCGGTTTTGGTGTCGGCTGGCACCACCTCAATATCGTAATATTTACTCACTGATGGGTATTTTTGTTGTGCACGGCCTATTCTTCTGTTTATCTTTTCTATTTTTTTGAGCTTGTTGGTTTGAGTGCTTTTTTTTATTTTCCCTAATTCTTCTTCAAACCTTGCCTCAAATTGAGCTTTCATGGCCACTTCTTTCAAGGTTTTGCCAGGGCTTTTTACTTTCAAAAAGAAGTCGGTACTTTTTTCTGAAACCACCTTTACAAGGCTTAACTCTTGCTTGTTTTTTGTGGTAACTGTAAATGGCACAGCGTTTGGATCAATCTTGTAATCGCTTAATTGTGAGCGAGATACACACAGATAATAGTATCCTTTTGCATCGATTAGTTCAAGGTTTTCCTCGGTGGCTATGCCTGCATCTAGCACTACAACGGCTCGCTGGGCGTCGCTTGTTTTCACTCTTAACTGGTCAATAATTGTGGGCAGTGTTTTGCTGTCAGTCGTGTTTCCTTCAAAAATATTGGAGTATTTCAAGAAACCTTCTTGGTTGATAACCAGTGCCAAAACGATTATTTTTGCATCGCTACGCTTTTCTTTGCTTCGGCCAAATTGAGCCATAGTACTGTTTGCTTTGCGACCTTCAAAGTAAGTGTTGGTGAGGTCTAACAATATTATTTTATCGTTTAGGTCAAAAATTTCGTTGGTTTTTTTGGATAAAAATTGCTCAATGGCATCTTTATTTTTGTAAAGTTTTAACGAATTTTGATAAAGCTTGTCTTTAGTGATTTTTTCAATTGGGTAGCCAGTAATGTGGCATACGGCTGAGTTTTCTTTAATCCAACGTGTAGTCTTTAGCTCAGAGGCAGGATAGGCGGCCCTGCTAATAAGCTGTGTGAGAGTTAGTTGTATAGCCTCAGACTGCCAACCTGTATTCTTCAAAAAGTCAACCAAACCAAGCTGATCGATAGCCTGATGACACAGCCATTCAGTACCGATTTCACGAACTTGGCTGTGTTTTAGGGTGTCAAAATCAACCAACTTCTTTTTCAATTCCAGAGCCTCAGCCGGTAAGTCAATCTTTTTTTCAGAAACCATTTTATTGAAAAGTGTTTCAACATAATGATTCACCAAAGGATCAATTTCAGCAAAAAAAGACAGATTGCCTTCGGCTCTGGCCGTAATAAGTTTTTGAATTTTGTTGATTTGCTCGGGTGAAACCCCGTCCATAAAACCAACATTGAGAATAGTTCGATGGCAGACACGCCCATCCCAATTACGGTAGCTTTCCACCAGCCTGCGATAGCTGCCAAGGGAATTTGTCTTTGGGTTATGCCTTAAGGACGATTTGAAATACATACAGCAAAGGTCTGTAAATCAGTTGATTAGCACAAACGGAACTGTGTACTACAAACCAAAATTAAAAAAATTAAATAACTGATAATCAATTGATTAGCAATATTGAATTTTCACAAAATACAAATACCTAAAAAAGATTCTTTATTTTATTATAATAATACTTTTCTTTATTATATTTTTAAAGAAAGACCTGCAATGTGGGTTAAGTTCATGCTGGTTGTGTGTGAGTGCACACCCAATTCAACAAAATAAATTGTTTTGGCTAAGGTTGGCTGTGGGGAC
>JAYVJH010000570.1:0-9285 GCA_043769455.1 Runella sp.
AAATAATTTATTTGAAAATACCGTACAATCGCCCTTTTTTCAGGACATTACAACCCAACTCAATGTACCTTTTAAGCACGAAGATGTCGATGTGATTGATTTTAATTTACAAAAACTACTACCCCACAAACTCTCGCAGTTTGGGCCGGGGTTGGCCGTAGGCGATGTAAACGGGGACGGCCTCGAAGACGTATTTGTCGGTGGGGCCAATCATCAAAAAGGGAAGTTTTTATTGCAAACTGCCGACAGTAAATTTATACTCGAAGACCTGTTGCCAGAACAAGAAGGCGTAGCCAAAAATACCGAAGACATGGGTGTATTGCTCTTTGATGCTGATAGCGATGGCGACAACGATTTGTATGTTGTGAGCGGAAGCTATGAGTTTGCTGCAAGTTCGCCCTCACTTCAAGACAGGCTTTATATCAACAATGGCAAAGGGCAATTTGAGAGAGACTCCACGGCTTTGCCTCGATTTCTGAAAAGTGGCTCATGTGTCAAAGCCGCTGATTATGATCGGGACGGGGATTTAGACTTGTTTATTGGTGGTAGAGTAGAGCCAGGCGCATACCCAAAGGCAGTGAGTAGTTATATATTGAGAAACGATAGCCCCCCAGCCCCCGATGGGGGAGTTTCTAAACACCCCCATCGGGGGCTGGGGGGCTGGGCTAAGTTCACCGATGTTACTGCCCAAGTAGCGCCACAGCTACAAAATATTGGTATGCTCTGCGATGCACTCTGGACAGACTATGACAACGATGGCTACCCCGACCTACTACTCGCAGGCGAATGGCTACCGTTGACGTTATTGAAGAACGAAAATGGAAAACTATTCAAAAGCCAAAACTCAACACTCAACACTTATGTAGGTTGGTGGAATAGCCTCACGGCTGGTGATTTTGATAACGATGGCGACATGGACTATGTAGCTGGCAATTTAGGAACAAATACCCTCAACCGTGCCTCAGACACGCAACCGATTGGGATTTATGCCAAAGATTTCAATAAAGATGGGTTCTATGATGTCATTCCGACGGTGTTTTATGTAGCCAATGACGGCACTCGCAAAGAGTTTCCGTTTAATACCCGAGACGATTTGGCCAAACAGTTGATTCAGACTCGGCAACGATTTGAAACTTACGGTAAGTTTTCGCAGGCAACAATCAACGAAATAGTGAAGCCCGAAGAAATAGCCGATGCGCTGATTTTGAAAGCCAACTACATGAAAAGCAGCTATATAGAAAACAAAGGGAACGGTAACTTTGAAGTCAGACCGCTGCCCATCGAAGCCCAAACGGCACCAGTTTTTGGAATGATTGCCCAAGATTTTGACCAAGATGGTAACTTAGACGTACTATTAACGGGTAACGATTACGGGGCGGAGGTATCGGTTGGTCGCTACGATTCTTTTTATGGGTTGTTGCTCAGAGGTAACGGAAAAGGTAGTTTTGTGTCTGAAACTATCGCTCGTAGTGGTTATTATGTCAATGGCGATGCCAAGGCATTGGTTAGAATATTGGACAATAAAGGAAAAATACGAACCATAACCTCACAAAACAAAGGCGAGTTACGGTTTTTTGATTTTAAAAATACAACTAAAACCATCGCCCTCAAACCAACCGAAACAACGGCGATATTAACACTCAAAAACGGCAAAATTCGGCGAGAAGAAATAGGCTACGGCTCTTCGTTTTTGTCGCAATCTGGTCATCATCTTGTTGTGAGTAGCGATGTGGTCAGGGTTGAGATTATTGATTTTAAAGGAAACAAAAGACTAATAAGTGAATAGTGAAAAGCGAATGGCTAAAAATATTTGTAATTAGCTAATAGTCAAATAGTTACAAATCAATCAAAACATTATTTATTTACACGCGACTACTTAATAAAATAAATGGATATTCAAAAAAACAACCCACTTCACGGCATCACGCTTGAACAAATACTAAACTATATGGTGGATAATTATGGTTGGGAGTACTTGGCAGATGAAGTCAGAATCAACTGTTTTCATTTTGACCCAAGTGTTAAATCAAGCCTTACTTTTTTGCGTAAGACCCCTTGGGCAAGAGCCAAAGTCGAGAGTTTGTATTTATATCTCAAACGGCGAGAAAAAAAGGCAGGTGCTGGGATAGAATAGTTGGTTTAATGTTGGTATGATACAAAACGAGCGAGTGCAAGATTGTATAATCATGCACTCGCTCGTTTTGTATTGTATTTTTAGATAAGTTGCTATAAATCAGTTATTTACTTACCCATTCAGACATTCATTCATTCGTAATTCTACATTACTACTTACGCTTGTGCCAATGCTTCTGCACCACCCACGATTTCCAATATTTCGGTCGTAATGGCCGCTTGACGACTGCGATTGTATTCTAATTTAAGTGCTTTTATCAAGTCATTGGCATTTTCGGTTGCCTTGTCCATAGCTGTCATACGTGCGCCATGCTCAGAAGCATTTGATTCTAAGACAGAACGGTAGAGTTGTATTTTTAGTGATTTTGGAATCAAGTCATTGATAATACTCGCTTCTGATGGTTCAAAAGAGTAGTTGGCCGACGACGAGCTGGGCATTGTAGCCAAGGCATCGGGGTCAGACACAATCGGCAGGTACGCATTGGCATTGATTACCTGCGTGGCTACATTTTTGAACTCATTAAACACCAATTCCACGGCATCGTACTTACCTGTCTGAAAATCTGCCATGATTGACTCGGCGGCTTTTTTGACAAACCCAAAGTTGAGTTGTTGATAAACACTCAAATAGTCGGTATTGACCTTGAAGCCTTTACGAGCAAATGCCTCAGCACCTTTTTTGCCTAATGCCAAAATCTCAACGTTACCTTTACTGGCTTGCTGTGCATATTTTTCTTGAATCAGACCATTGGCAGCCTTGATAACATTGGCATTGAATGCCCCACAAAGTCCTCTGTCGGAGGTAACTACAATAATCAGCGCACGCCCAACGATGGCACGGGGCTGTTTAAAAGTGTTTTCGGCGGCTGTCTCGGCACCAGCCGAAACAGTAGATAACATATCACTTAGTTTTTTGGCATAAGGCCTCATCTGAATGATGTTTTCTTGCGCTCTGCGTAGCTTAGCGGCCGAAACCATCTTCATAGCTTTCGTAATTTGCTGTGTCGAGTTTACCGACACGATTCTGTTTCTTACCTCTTTTAATGAAGCCATTTTTTTTTATGTATGATGTATGGTATGTAATATATAATGTCAGACGTATAATTTATTTACATCTGACATTATATATTCTTCATAATTAAGCAGCGTATTTACTTGCTATGTCTTTGGCAGTTGCTTTGAGTACATCAGTAATACTATCGTCGAGTTTTCCTGCGCCCAGTCCTTTGAGTACTTCGGGGTGCTGTGCTGAAAGCAGTGTTATAAACTCAGTTTCAAATTCTTTTACTTTGCCAACCGACACACCGTCGAGCAAACCATTGATTGACGCATAAATAATAGCTACTTGGTTTTGTACCGAAACAGGCGAAAACTGCGCTTGCTTTAATATTTCTTGGTTGCGGCGGCCACGGTCAATCGTTAGTTTTGTCGAAGCATCGAGGTCAGAGCCAAACTTAGAGAACGCCTCCAATTCACGGAACTGAGCTTGGTCGAGTTTGAGTGTACCAGCTACTTTTTTCATTGACTTGATTTGGGCATTACCACCCACACGGCTCACCGAGATACCTACGTTGATAGCTGGACGAATACCCGAGTTGAAGAGGTTAGACTCCAAGAATATTTGCCCGTCAGTGATTGAGATAACGTTAGTCGGAATATACGCCGACACGTCTCCTGCTTGTGTTTCAATAATTGGCAAGGCTGTCAATGAGCCTCCGCCTTTTACTTTGCCTAATAGCGAGGGTGGTAGGTCGTTCATATTTCTGGCTATTTCGTCAGAGGCGTTTACCTTGGCGGCACGCTCCAATAGGCGGCTGTGAAGATAAAACACGTCGCCTGGGTATGCCTCACGGCCTGGTGGACGGCGGAGTAGCAATGACACCTCACGGTAGGCTACTGCTTGTTTCGACAAATCGTCATAAACTACCAACGCTGGGCGGCCTGTATCACGAAAATACTCACCAATAGCTGCACCTGTAAATGGCGCAAAAAACTGCATTGGCGATGGGTCAGAAGCTGCTGCACATACAATAACCGTGTAGTCCATCGCACCATAGCGGCGTAGGGTAGCTTCAACGGCTTTGACGGTAGAGGCTTTTTGGCCGCAGGCTACATATATACAAAAGACTGGCTCGCCTTTGTCATAAAATTCTCTTTGGTTGATGATGGCATCAATCGCTACGGCTGTTTTACCAGTTTGGCGGTCGCCAATAATCAACTCCCGTTGGCCACGGCCAATCGGAATCATGGCATCAATAGACTTGATACCTGTTTGCAACGGCTCTGTTACTGGCTGACGATAAATAACCCCTGGTGCTTTGCGCTCCAACGGCATTTCAAAAGTTTCGCCCTGTATTGGCCCCATGCCATCTATTGGCTCTGCAAGGGTATTTACAACTCTACCAATGATGCCTTCGCCTACTTTTACTGAGGCAATCTCGCCAGTACGTTTTACAGTGTCGCCCTCTTTGATGTCCGACGACTCACCGAGCAATACTGCACCTACGTTGTCTTCTTCGAGGTTAAGAGCAAGTGCTTTGAGTCCGTTGTCGAACACCAATAACTCACCTGCCTGTACTTTGTTGAGGCCATAAATACGTGCTACACCGTCGCCAACTTGCAATACGGTTCCTACTTCTTCGAGTTGGACTTCGGTCTTGGCTCCTGCCAACTGTTCCCGAAGTATAGCCGAAACTTCGTCCGGTCTTACTGCTGCCATTTGTGGATTTTGTTTATGTAATCGGTTTGTATTGTTTTCTAATTTTCCGCAAAATTAAGAAAAAATCTTGATACTCGTTTATAAAAATTGTACAATTTTCGTAAAATTCGTTTTCACGCACAAAAAACCTTTTTTGTGCGTGCCTCACACCTATTTGATACGTCTATTTGCAAAAAACAACAGAATTAGGACTCCTACAAAAACGTTTTTTTTGTAATAATCTCCCAAAATTCAATTCTTAGCGACAGCACTGCAACCCTGTTGCTAAGAATTGAATTTTGGAAACAAAAAAGGTGTTTTTTGATGAATTTTGCGTAACTCATGAGAATATCATCTCTGTTTTGATGCCACGATAAAAAAAGCAAAAGGTTGAAAATAACGCAATATTTGCAGAAATCTGTAATTTTGTGTTTGCTTACAAATAAAATCATTTTTGCTTCTATGTTTTCTGCTTGGATTGCGGCCGCTCGGCCTCGTACTCTTCCCTTGGCTTTGTCCAGTATCTTAATGGGTTGTTTTTTGGCTTACTACAACCATCTATTCAGTTGGTCTGTTGCCGTTCTTACGATATTGACAACGACATTTTTACAGATATTGTCAAATTTTGCCAACGACTACGGAGACGGTGTAAGTGGCAAAGACAATGATATGCGCCAAGGCCCCAAACGAGCCGTACAGTCTGGCGAAATATCGGCCTCAAAAATGAAACGTGCTATGGTTATTTTTTCGGTTCTTTCGTTTGTGTCAGGAATTGGCCTCCTTTACGAGGCACTCAAAAATAGTTCCATACAAACCATACTGTTGTTTTTGGTACTTGGCATTGTCTCAATCGTTGCCGCCATTACCTATACCGCAGGCAAACGGCCTTATGGCTATTCAGGTTTTGGAGATATATCTGTTTTGATTTTCTTTGGCTGGGTGGGTGTTTTGGGTACTTATTATTTACATACCCAAACCTTCGATTGGCTTCTGTTATTGCCTGCTACCTCGTGTGGGTTGTTTGCCGTTGCTGTACTCAATATCAATAATATCAGAGACATCGAGTCGGACAAAGCCACAGGAAAAATGTCTATACCTGTACGTTTAGGCCGCTCAAAAGCCATTGTTTATCACTGGTCTGTGTTGATTATTGGTATGGTTTGTAGTATTTGTTTTACAATGTTAAGCGATATGTCGTTTTCAAAATGGCTTTACTTACTGGCTTTCCCGTTCTTTGTTTATAATGGTTTGTCAGTTTCAAGATTAAAAAGTGCCAGAGAACTCGACCCTTTCTTGAAGCAAATGGCACTTTCGACATTGTTATTTGTAGTAGTTTTTGGTGTAGGACTACTGATTTAAAAAAGGGTAATTTTTATGAAAATATGTTTAATAGCAATATTTTCATAAAAATAATCCACTTTCGAGTGTGAATAAGCCATAAAAAATGATACTTTTGAGGAAATATTTTGAATCAACTTATATAAGTAAAAGTTTTATGTCAAACCGTTATTTATTTCCTTTGTCGTTAGTAGCACTTTTGATGCTAAATTATGCTGCAGTGGCTCAAAAAACTGCCGCCGAATACTTTGAAGATGGTATCAATAAAAGTAGAGCTAGCGATTATGTAGGTGCATTACAGGCTTTCAATATTGCTATTTCGATGAGTCCCGAAAATGCAGCCAGTTTTTATAACCGTGCTATGGCCAAACTCAATCTAAAAGACAACCGTGGTGCTATCTTAGATTTTGACCGATCTATTGAGCTTAATTCCAAATACTCTGATGCCTACTTGTATAGAGGAATTTGTAAAGCACGCCAAGACGACTATCGGTCGGCAATTCAAGACTTTACCAGAGCCATTGAGCTAAACCCAGACGACCCACAAGGATACTACAATCGTGGTCTCAATCGTTCTCGAATAGATAATAACCGTGGTGCTTTGAGCGACATGAACCGTTCGATTGAATTAGAACCCAATAATGCCTCCATTTTGTTTGCCAGAGCTACCATCAAATTAAAAGTAGAAGACTATGTTAGTTCAATGAATGACTTTTCGAGGGTTATTGACCTTAGTCCCAAACGTGCCAATGCTTATTCTGGGCGTGGATTGACCAAAATAAAACTCAATGACTTTGTGGGAGCAGTGGCCGACTATGTCAAGGCAATAGAACTTAGCCCCGAAGAAACAGAATCTTATTACTATTCTGGTTTTGCAAAAACTAAAATTGATAAATTTCAAAATGCCATTGAAGATTTCAGCAAAGCCATATCTCTTGATCCACAAAACTATCGTGCGTACTATGGTCGTGGGTTTTGTGAAGGAAAACTGGGAAATCAACGTAATGCTATCTCGGACTTGGGCAAGGCAACTGAAATTAACAACAACACAAATGACTTAAAGAATGTGTACAGTGGGCCTATCACTCGGGGGATTTTGGACGAATTGAGGAGTGTAGTTCAAGAAAAAAACAAAATTACAGAATTAACGGCAGAGCGTTCGGAGGCTTTTTTTGCGAGAGGTGTGGGCAAGAACAAACAAGGCGATGGCAAAGGTGCTATTGCAGATTTGAACAAAGCTATAGAATACACGCCTACCTATGCAGATGCTTACTTTGCCAGAGCGTTAATAAAATCGGCATTGGGCGACCAAAGAGGAGCATTGCAAGACTGCAACAGCACCATCAAATTAAATCCACGTTTTGGAGAGGCTTTTTATGTGAGAGGTATTATCAAACACAGCCTTGGTGAAGAAAACGCTGGCTGCCTCGACCTAAGTAAGGCTGGCGAATTGGGTTATACGCAAGCATACAAAGTGATTAGTGATTATTGTAATTAAGTAGTCGTGAGTTAAATACAGTGCTGTTAATCAGTAAGTTATCAAAATCAAAATACCGTATCGGTTCTGCATAAGTGCTTAATATAGAATCAAGAAGCCCTGTAAAATTTACAGGGCTTCTTTTTTACATTCCTTCTAATATCAACTCAGCCAAGTCATATACTTTGACTGTGGCTTCCTTTTCTTTGTTTTTTACGCCGTCTGTCATCATTACCATACAAAACGGGCAAGCCACTGCTATTGTGTCTGCACCTGTGGCGAGGGCTTCTTCTATGCGCTCAATGTTGATGTCTTTGTTTCCTTTTTCGGGTTCTTTAAACATTTGGCCGCCGCCTGCACCACAGCAGAGCCCCTTGGTTTTACAACGTTTCATTTCTACTAATTCAGCATCGAGTAGTTCCAGTACTTGGCGTGGTGCTTCATAAATATCGTTGGCACGACCCAAATAACACGAATCGTGAAATGTTATCTTGCGACCTTGGAAAGTACCGCCACCCTCCATTTTTACTTTACCAGTATTGATGAGTTGCTGCAAATATTCAGAATGGTGAATGACCTCGTAGTTGCCACCCAATGCTGGGTATTCGTTTTTGAGGGTATTGAAACAATGCGGGCAGGCAGTTACAATTTTTTTGACACCATATCCATCAAGTACTTGAATGTTGGACATGGCCTGCATCTGAAACAAAAACTCGTTGCCCGTGCGCCGTGCGGGGTCGCCAGTGCAGCCTTCTTCTGTACCCAATACTGCAAACTTAATATTTATTTTGTTTAATATTTTAACGAACGCCAGTGTTACTTTTTTGTAGCGGTCGTCAAAAGAGCCAGCACAGCCCACCCAAAACAGTATTTCGGGGTTTTCATTATTTGCGGCCATCTCGGCCATTGTGGGTATTTTATAGTCAGTCATTTTTTATAGTTTAATTTTTTTCTTGCATGGGAACTGAGATTTTTTTTAAATATTACACAACCCATATCTGTTTGGTAGCTTCAATAAAGGCTTTCATTTCGTCCATTCGTCCAATACTTACACGCCCCCATTTGCTGCCGTCGAGTTCTTTATAGTCGCCGTGCATGAGTATCTTGCGATTTTTCATTTCTTGTTCAAAATCGCCTTTGCCTTTATAATTATCTAACGAAAAAAAGACAAAATTGGCATTGGTTGGTATTGCTTTTATTCCCATTTCGTTGAGTGTATTGACGGTATAAGTGGCTGCTTGACGGTTTTTTTCTAGATACATCGACAAAAAATCTTTATCGTCAAGTGCTGCAATGGCGGCATTCATCGACATCAGCGACACTCCAATACTACCCGATGTTTGGTATTTTTTCATGTCAGCAATAGTTTCTGAATGGCCAATCAAGTACCCAACCCGAATGCCTGCAAAGCCATAAACTTTTGACAATGTGCGGCTTATCAGTACGTTTTTATTGGTCTTGACAATGTCTGATACTGACTGTTGCAAAAACTCAAAATAAGCCTCGTCCACCATTACCATTGTTTTTTTGCTTACTTCTTCTACAAACTCACGCAGAGCCGTTGCTTCAAGTACCGTACCTGTTGGGTTGTTGGGATTGCACAGATACACGAGTTTGGTATCGTCTCTGACTGCATTTT
>JAYVJH010000571.1:0-1933 GCA_043769455.1 Runella sp.
TATTAACAACAGACCCAGAAAAAGACATGGCTATTTAAGTCCAATTCAAATATTTAACCAAAAAGTTGCATTTATTACTTGAATGTAGCATTTATAATAACCCTCTACGCTAAAAAAAAGTGATTTGTTGAGTTTAGGAGAATAAAAAGTTCCTAACTTAAATTGGTCGGCAGACTGTGGTCGTATTTTGGCCGTAGATGGTACCCAAAGGTCTAACGGTATTCCTAAGCCTGGGTTTGTCAGTAAATGTACCGATTGATTCATTCGGCTATAAGAGCCTTTGAAAGAAACGTTGGCATTGGCTGTATAATTAAATTGTAGGCGAGGCTCGGGTAAAAAATACTTTTTTTCATTGGTCTGATATAAATTTAATCTTAGACCCAAATTTGTTTTTAGCGATTTTGACCAACTATGAGTATATTCTCCAAATAGAGAAAGTTCGTAGAGAGTTGTTGTATTAAAATTGCTAAGTTTTACGAAACTACTGTCAATAGAATACTTTATTGTGCTTGGGTTGTATGTTTTTCGGGACAATAATATACCAGACTTAAATAGATCATTATTGTTTTGATAAGAAACAACACTTTGTACTGATAGGTCTTGGATAGATGTTGTAAAGTCGTTTTCAGACCTTGATTGAGACTCTATTTTTTTCGTGTTTACATTCATGTCATAACCTGAGTAATTGAGATTTGAAGAAAAACTTAGGTTTGGATTGACAAATTTCTCCCACGATAACCCCAATAAATTATTGCGCCAAAATAGCTGATTATCTACCATATTAGTACCCTCAATCTCGTTTGAGTACATTTTATCTTGGTCGGTGTAGGCAAATATTGCAAACACATTTTTATGATTTGCCTTAAAATATATTTTTGTGTTGAGGTCATAAAAATAATACTTAGGTATTTTATTGACTTGTTCTGGATTGGTATTTTGTTTAATAAAAATGTCCCAGTAGCTTCTTCTAGCTGCCAACACAACCGATAGTTTATCTTTGATGATAGGGGCTTCTATTGTTAATTTTGAAGATAAGATACCTAATGCACCTCTTATTTGCCAATGTTGGAGGTTTCCAGTTTTTGTTCTTACGTCTAAAACCGATGACAACCGCCCACCGACCGATGCAGGAAAACCACCTTTCAATAAGGTAGCTTTATCAACAATATCGCTGTTAAATGTAGAAAGTAGCCCAAACAAGTGCGTTGAACCATACAAAGAAATATTATTGAGTAAATATAAATTTTGGTCGGCACTTCCACCTCTTACAAACATTGCATTGCTCCCCTCTGAGGCAGCTTTTACGCTGGGCATGAGCTCAGGGCTTTTACTAAGTCTTTTTCACCACCCAATGAAGGTATGACATTTAGTTGTTTGGCTGTGAGTTGAATCTGGCTTACTTCTACACTTGTTAAACGATGCTCAAAATCATTGTTTTTGATAACTACTTCCTGTAGAGTATTAGTTTGAGGTTCAAGAAATAGCTTTACTCCATTGTTTTTAGAATTGACTATTTGTGTTTTAAGCGTTTGATATGCCAAATGCCTAACCACTACTATATTTTGTTCTTGATTAGATAAATTTTTGAGGTAAACTTTTCCGTTTTCTTTGGTGGTATATGTTTTATTTTCGATCCGAACAGTGGCAAATTCAATTGGATTGGCTGTTTGTTTATCTAAAATTATCAATACGCTTGTTTGGGCATAAAGCGACTGTGCCAATAAAACGAAACCAACTATTTGAGCTATTTTAATCATGAACGTAAATAGTTGTGTCAGAAATAACATACCCACCAACAAAGCCCAAGCCATTGGTTACATTACTATATTCGGGTAATAAGTGCTTGTGCGAAATTAGTTTAGATTAAAATCGGAAAAATTGATTTTTACATTTTTGCCTAAATTTGCTAAAAAACGATTAACAGCATAGAAAA
>JAYVJH010000572.1:0-3960 GCA_043769455.1 Runella sp.
TGCCTACCAATGCCGCCGCATACGCAATAGCCTGTGCGTGGTTGCCTGAGGAGTGTGTAACAACACCATTTTTTAATTGCTCGGCATTTAACGACAATACGGCATTGACACCACCACGGGCCTTAAAAGCACCAATTTTTTGAAAATTCTCACATTTAAAATAAACGTCTGCACCAGTTAAGTCATTGATAGTCTGGCAGGTAAGTATGGGCGTGCGATGAATGTAAGGACGAATACGATCGTGGGTTTCTTGGATTGTTTGGCGGGTAGGTATCATTTTTTTGTTTTTTTACAAAACTAATCAAAAAATGGTTTTATTTTTAAGCCTAAAAATATAAAAAATCATAGTGAAAAATATAATTTTACATCTCCGACTACCTTTTTCGTTGTTTTTACTTCCTATCTATCTTTTTGCTCTTAGTCAGATTGCAATAATAGACAATGTCAAAGCATGGTGGGTATTTTTTATTTTGCATCTATTGGTTTTTCCATCAAGCAATGCCTACAACAGCTATCACGACAAAGACGAGGGTAGCATTGGGCTATTAGAAAACCCTCCACCTGTCAGTAAGTCGCTTTTGGTAACGGCCAATGTCATGGACGTTTTGGCGATAATTTTGGGTTTTTGGTTTGTCGATCAGTTATTTACTCTTTATTTATTGACTTATATTTTAGTGTCTCGTGCATATAGCAGCCCGCTTATTCGTCTCAAAAAATATCCCATTGTTAGCTGGCTTGTGGTTTGTGTTTTTCAAGGGGCTTTGACATACTTAGCAGTTTATGGGTCAATAACTCAAAATATGTTGTTCAATAGTTATCATATAGTACTTCCAGCACTCATTTGTACCTCCAATCTATTGGCGATTTATCCGCTTACGCAGGTTTATCAGCAGACCGAAGATGCAGCTCGTGGCGACCTAACCATGAGCCGACTGTTGGGTATCAGGGGTACGTTTGTCAATGCCTTTGTATGGTTGGGCTTGTCGGGGGTGGGCTATTGGTTTGTTTTTGAAGATAAAACGCAGTTTGTAGTATTGGGGCTGTTGCTGTTTCCAGTAATATCATTTTTGAGTATTTGGGTCGTACAAGTCTGGAAAGACGAGCGGCAGGCCAATTTCAAAATGACGATGTGGCTAAATGTGTTGGCGAGTCTATGCTTGAATATTTTTTTTGGAATTTTATATTTTGTAAATCATTGATTTTCAGAATAATTCAAGTCGAAAACTCAAATATTGTATTTTTTTTGGTAAAACATTTGGCAAATAAACTCAAAACCCCTACTTTTGCAACATCAAATCGGAAACGAGATAGATAAACGCAAAAGTAGCTCAGCTGGTAGAGCGCGACCTTGCCAAGGTCGAGGTCGCGGGTTCGAACCCCGTCTTTTGCTCAGAAAGCACCGCCAAGGTGCTTTTTTTGTAGGGTTCTTTGAATTGCTGGGATGGCGGAATAGGTAGACGCGCAGGACTTAAAACAAGTAATTGTTTATGGCGAAATCAATCAGAAAAAGAATTGATGACGAAACTTTCAAAGAAGTTTGTTTCAATTCCCAAACTATGGCACAGGCCGCAACAAGCTTAGGTATCCACTTTAATTCTTTTAAGCGTAGAGCTATTGAGTTAGAGTGTTATAAATCTAATCAAAGTGGTAAAAGAATTACCAGAAAAGTCGAACCAAAAATTAGTTTAAACGAAATCTTAACTGGAAAACACCCACATTTCCAAACATTCAAATTGAAAAACCGAATAATATCTGCGGGATTTAAAAATGAATGTTGCGAAATATGTGGTATTTTAGATTGGAATGGGAAAAAGCTAAGTTTTGAACTGGACCATATTGATGGAAATTCGAGAAATCATTTATTAGAAAATCTAAGAATTATTTGCCCAAATTGTCATAGCCAGACAGATACATTTCGCTCAAAAAACAGAGTCAAAATTTGAGTGCTTAGAGAGAAATCTTTAATGTAGAACTTCCCAAATTCGGTGAAGCCTTTAAAATGGTAATGCCGAGCCAAGTTCCGACTTTATGTCGGAAAAGGTGTAGAGACTAGACGGGAAGCACCTAAAATTTAGGAGTCTAAAAAATGGTGAAGGCATAGTCCAGACCCCAAATTATCTCGTATTGAGATAAGCAGCAAAAGCTGTAGTAGGTAAGAAAATCCTGTTGGCAGTAATGTCAGTGCGAGTTCGATTCTCGCTCTCAGTACCCAGTAAACTCAAAAAGGGCGGCAATCAACAGATTGCCGCCCTTTTTGAGTTTATTACACTTTACTCAATGATAAGGTGTACTATTTCTTCTTCATACCTGGCATGGCGGGCATAGCAGGCAGTTTGGTTTTCATTTCGTCCATACCTTTGGTGATGGCATCTTTCATAAAACCAAAATTAGGATTATTGCTGGCGTTGCCTAAGTCTAAGGCTTTTTGTGCAAAAGGTAATGCTTCTGCAAATTTACCCATTTTACCCAATATTTGAGCCTTAGCCCAGAGGTTCTGAACGGTCTCTTTCATGCCAGATGCTTGGTTGGCCAAAGCCAACGCTTTGTCAAGGTTTTTGCCTTTGCTCAACAAATAGTTTGAACCTTGGGTAAGTTGAGTATTACTTGTTTCGGCGGCTTTGTCTATGCCAGCTTCTACGATAGCGGCTGTTTCTACTGCAATCTTGATTTGCACACGGGTTTTTTCCCAAGCAAAATACATGGTAGCCGTACTGTCGGTGATGTCGCTAAAACCAATTCCAAACGACTGCATGGGTGTTGGCATGGCTACCGATGTTACTTTTACACGTAGTGCGTCTTCTTCTTGTTTGTAGTTTTGCTCATTTGTGCCTGCATTTTTACTAAAAATAACAGTAAAGTCTGCAGCCCCTGGAATACTCAATAGTGCATATTTACCAGCGGTCAGTTTTTGGCCTTCAATCATCACATCGGTTGAAGTTTCGACGGTTGTTGGTTGATTGGCACCTGTGCGCCAAACTTTGTCAAAGGGCAATAGTTTACCAAAAATCTCACGGCCTTTCATACTTGGGCGAGAGTATTTTACATTGATGTCGGTAACACCAACAGTTTGCATAACAGCCGCCGCAGGGCTGGGTGAGGGTGTGCGTACTTGAGCAACTGCCAAAGAAGTAACGAGGGTCAGAGAGGCAAGGCCAATTAACTTTTTCATTTGTTTGTTTGAATTTGAAATTAAAATTATAAAACTTTGAGGCGAAGTTAAACAAAGAAATGATGAAAAGACAACCTTTACTCAATTTATTAGACCAACACCAGCCTTTTGACGACAAGGAGCAGCAAATGTTGGTTACTACAAAAGACTTTGTAATTTCAAATTCTGATTGTTTTGAACGCTCGCTCAACATTGGTCATATTACAGGCTCGGCTTGGATAATAGACAAAACTCATGAACACGTACTACTGATGCACCACCGTAAACTCAATCGGTGGTTTCAGCCCGGTGGTCATGCCGATGGTCAATCGGACGTTTTGAAGGTAGCCATAAAAGAAGCACAAGAAGAAACAGGATTGACTGATATACAGGTAGTTAGTGAATTGATTTTTGACATTGACGTTCATCTTATTCCCGAAAACCCCAAAGAAATAGCGCACTATCACTACGATATTCGATTTTTGTTTGTGGCCGATATAAACTCAGTATTACAAATCAATGCCGAATCTAAAAATTTGAGTTGGGTAAAACTAAACGAAGTAAGTCTTTACAACGACTCTGATTCTATTATGAGAATGGTTCAGAAAAGTTGTTAAGTAGATGTTTAGTTTTACAGGCCCAGATGTGCGATGTAAGTATTTTAATTGTTTGATAATAAGATATTTGTATATCAAAGACCACTATTTTGCTTTCTAAGTGCTTGTGCGAAATTAGTTTAGATTAAAATCGGAAAAATTGATTTTTACATTTTTGCCTAAATTTGCTAAAAAACGATTAACAGCATAGAAAAG
>JAYVJH010000573.1:0-12601 GCA_043769455.1 Runella sp.
ATCAGCACAAAGGGAGTGTAAATATGCACCATACCAATCACAACGGCTAAGTCGCTGTAAAGTAATATACTGATTGGAGAGTCGATGAGGCCAATAAACTGTAAAAACGAGTTTAAGATACCAGCCTCGCCCAAGATAATTTTCCAAGAATAAGCCCTAACGATATAACTCACCCAAAGTGGCAAGATAATAAGGGTGTATAATAAAGTTTTGTTTTTGGTGGCCTTGAAAGCAATATAATAAGCCAGCGGAATACTAACAACCAGCGACACGACCGTAACCACGGCAGCCAGTCCGAAAGTTCTCAATAGTGTCAAATAGTATAGTTCTTTGGTAAAAAATCGCTGGTAAGAACCTATCGAAAAAGTGGTTTGGAGTATTCCAAAATCGTCGGTAGTATAAAAACTCTGTATCAGAACTCGTATATATGGAAACACCAAAAACGCCAACATCCATAAAGCCAGCGGCAAAAAAAGCAAATAAAAACTGGGTTTGAGTTTTAGAAACATAAGCACAAATAACCCTCATATATTTGGACAAATATATGAGGGCTTGATAAAAGTGTGTTTTATTGCGTTCCGCCTTTTACTTCATTCCATACTTCGTTGTAGCGTTTTCTGTTTTTGACATACTGCCAGAAGTTTAGTTTTTCATAATAATACGCTGTATTGTTCATCTGCGTAATTTCTTGTAACTCAGGCGTTAAGAACGCTCTTGCACCTTCGTTTGCTACCGAATAGTTGGTTACTTCGGCTACTGTGGCCATGTTTTTGGCTTGCGTTATGTAGTCAATCCATGCCACGGCCAAATCTTTGTTGGTAGTTGCTTTCGTAATCATCAAGCGGTCTATCCAGCCCGTTGCGCCTTCTGTTGGTATGATTCCCTTTATGTTCATGCCGTCTTTTTTGAGTGTAGCGGGGGTCAATGGCCAGCCAATTGCAGCTACCACTTCTTTGTTTTTCATCATATTGTCCAATTCGCCAGCAGTTGTCCAGTACTTTCTAATTTGAGGTTTCAGTTCCATCAATTTTTTCTTTACTGCCGCCAGTTGCTCTTCGGTCATGTTATAAATTGCGCCTTTGTCTGTTTTGTCATAGCCCAATAATATTCCAGCCAAGTACAAACTCGATATATCGTCCCAGAGTGCAATTTTACCTTTATTTTTTGGGTCAAAAAGCACACTCCACGATGTAGGATTTTTGACAACATCTGCATTGTAAACCAAATAGTCGGGACCCCAAGTAAAGGGTACGCCATACGTTTTGCCGTCTTTTACTACGTCTTGCATTGAGCGCAGTTTGGCTGCCAGCGAGTCATATTCTGAAATCTTGGTGAGGTCGATTGGCTGAACCAAATCTTTTTCGACCAACGCCTGCGCCATATCTGGCGACGGTGTTACGATGTCATATACTTCGCCACCACCAGCAGTGAGTTTGGCAATAAGTTCATCGGACGACCCAAAATAAACGCCTTTGACCGTACAGCCGTATTTTTCTTCAAATGCTTTGGTAAATTTGGCATCGGCATAGCCCTCCCAACACAAAATACTGAGTGTTTTTCCTTTAAAATCGGTTACGGCCACTTCTGCCACCGCTCCCTCGGTTTTTTTGTCCGACCCGCCGCCGCAACTCAGAGCTGTCAATGCCAGTGCGATGGCAAAAATAGATTGCAATAGTTTTTTCATTGGTAATACTGGTTTTTTATGGTTTGAATTTAATTTGCTACAACGAAATTTCGGGTTGCCCCCATTTATACACTTTCAGGTACATGTGTGTTTCGGTTTTTCGGATTCCGTTTATTTTTAGCAGCCGTTGCATCAGGTCAAGCAAATGGTCGTTGTTGCGACACATTACGTTGAGTTCGAGGTCAAATTCACCTGTACGCATGGCCAAAAAACTAACCTCTGGAAACCCCGAAAGATTATGGGCAATGACTGATATATCTACCGCACGGTCGATTCTAATCAAAATACAAGCGTAGGCATTGTAACCAACCTTGTTGGGATCGACCCTACCGATAATTTTCAAAATACCATCTTCAACTAATTTTTGATACCGCTTAGACACCGTACTCACCACTACGCCAAGCCGCTTTGAAAGCCCAGAAAATGGCTCTCGTCCATCTTTTTGTAGCGACTGCACGAGTGCCAAATCAATACTATCAAGTTGGTATTTGTCCGATTCAGTCATTGGTTATAAAATTAAAATGTATTACTTTTTTCAAAAATATTTTAATTTTTCACAATATTATCAAAAATATTTCTGTTTTACGCTTTTTTAATTAGAAATTATTTATTTACTCAATTACTTAAAAGCAACTGAGCTGAGGAAATCAGTATATATTGCAGTTGGCTTTAGCCAACTGATAGCTAATTGCTAATTATCACAAAGCAGCCTCAAAAGCCCTAATGTCGTCGGTGAGGCTTATCAAGTAGTCTATGTCGTCATAGCCATTGAGCAGACATTGTTTTTTGTAAGGATTTATTTCAAAATCGGCAACAGAGCCATCTGGTAGTACAAGCGTTTGAGCCTCTAAGTTTACCTCCAACTGGGCATTGTTATTGGCTTGAATTTGAGTAAATATATCGGCCAAAAAATCGTCAGAAACCTGTATCGGCAACACAAAATTGTTGAGGGCGTTATTCTTAAAAATATCGGCAAAAAAACTCGAAATTACCACCCGAAAACCATAATCATGAATAGACCAAGCGGCGTGTTCTCGGCTACTGCCACAGCCAAAGTTTTTGCCAGCTACCAATATTTTACCTTTATACTTTGGATTATTTAGTACAAAATCCAACTTAGGCTGGTTATCATTATCGTTTTCATATCGCCAATCTCTAAACAAGTTTTTGCCAAAACCCTCACGAGTAGTAGCTTTCAGAAACCGTGCTGGAATAATCTGATCGGTATCAATGTTTTCGATTGAGAGCGGTACGGCTGTTGAACTAAATGTGGCAAATGATTCTTTTTGAGAAGACATAATATGGTATGATTTTTGCTAATGAATATAAATATGGCGTGTAAAATTACGAATTTTAGAATAAAAACAGGTATTTCTACGCTAAAATCATTCAAAAAAAGCCACCAACTTTGCAGTATCAATAGTAGTGTCTTTTTGTACTTTTCAACGTCTTACTATCAGTACAAAAGATTTGTACGTTTATCAGATAAGATTTTTACAAGAATTTCGTTATACAATTAGTTTCAATATCAAAACAACCATACAATCATGAAAAAAGTAATTTCGTTACTCTCAGTTGCTCTCGTAGTAGGTGCTGCTGTGTATGCTATCAAAAAAACAAAAAAGGTAGCTGCTTACTAAAATCAAGTTGTTGGTGGCTCAATCCACCAACAATTTAAAACCCTCTCCGTGCAAGTTCACAATCTGAACACTGCTGTCGTGGCGCAGGTGCTTGCGTAGCTTAGTCAGATAAACGTCCATACTTCGGGCATTGAAATACGAGTCGTCTCCCCAAACCATTTTGAGTATAAAACTACGGCTCAATGGCTGGTTTACGTTTTCACAAAATAGTCGTAAAATAGCCGCTTCTTTGCTTGTTAATTTTTGTTTATCTGTCTCAAATTCAAGCACTTGGTGATTGGCATTGAACTGATAACTACCAAATTGAAATATACTTGACGGCACAGCACTGTCTTTGCGATAGCGGCGCAATATGGCCTGGATTCGATGCAGCAATTCGTCCATATTAAAGGGCTTAGTTATGTAGTCGTCGGCCCCGACCTTAAAACCCTGAATGGTATCGTCTTTCATGCTCTTGGCTGTCAAAAACACAATCGGTACGTCTTGGTCTTTCATTCTAATTTCTTTGGCCACCGCAAAACCGTCTTTTTTGGGCATCATTATGTCCAATATACAAAGGTCAAAAACCTGAGCCATAAACTGTTCCACGCCTTTGTTGCCGTCGGCGGCGAGGCTCGTTTGATAACCTTTACTTTCCAAAAACTCTTGCAGTAGTTCACCCAAATTGGGGTCGTCTTCGACTAATAATATTTTCATGTTAGCGGTTGTTTTTATTTGGCAAAAAGACTTCAAACCTACTCCCCTGCCCTATTTGACTTTCGACACCAATCGTACCGCCATGGGCTTCAACCATTTTTTTGACATAACTCAATCCCAACCCAAAGCCCTTAACATCGTGTAAGTTACCTGTTGGAACACGATAAAACTGGTCAAAAATACGGCTTATTTCCTCGTTTTTCATACCCAAACCTATGTCTGAAACACTAAAATATACTCCATCTTCATCGCTTCGTGTAGCTACTGTTATGTTGGGTTTTTGTGGCGAATATTTACTGGCATTATCGACAAGGTTATAAATAATATTGGTCAAGTGCATTTCATCGGCTTCTATTATTTCGTTTTCAGCCTCAAAGTCAAGTGTTATTTTACCTTGTTTTTTTTCGATTTGTACTCCAATATTATTCAACACCCGCTCAATAATCTCATGAATATTGACAATGCCGACATTGAGGCTCACCTGCCCACGCTCCAAGAGTGCCATCTGTAATACTTTTTCGACATGGTCGCCCAATCGGCGGTTTTCGTCTCTGATTATTTTCAGATACCGTTCCAACGCTTTCTTTGAATCTTTACTTTCGGTTTGCTCACAAGCCATGTCCACCGCCAATGATATTGTCGAAATAGGTGTTTTTAGCTCATGGGTCATGTTGTTTATAAAATCGTTTTTGATGTCTGCTATTTTTTTTTGTTTAATAATTGTCGAAACTGCCGCATAAAAACAGCCCGACATCAGCAACAAAAGTAAGCCAGAGGCTATCAACGTAAAACGCAAATCGTTTAATATAAAACTCTGACTGTCAGGAAAATAAACAATCAACTGGCTCAAAACATTATTGATTTCGTTAGGAAACAAAGTAGCTTTAAAAAGTTTAGTACCTACGTTTTGAATTTTAAAATCGACAGTTGAAAAAATAGGTATTGGGTTGAGACTATTTTTTACGGCAAACTGAAACGGAATCGTTATACCCCGTTCTTGAAGTGTTTTGTTGAGCAGTGAGTCAAGTGCTTGCCGACTAATTCGGTCTTCGACTGGCCGGCCACCAAACAACAAATCCTTAAATACATCTCTCAAAATATCCGTCCGTCCATCTGCTTGATTTTGATTTATTTGGTCATTTCTATTGTTTTTACGGCTTTTTATCAGTTGTTTTAGCTGATTTTTATTTGCCATTGTCGCACTACCAGCACCCATCACAACCACAAAATCTTGCTTAGTACTGTCCCATTCAAAACGAGGTAGGTTAGGGAAATTTTCTTTCAGAAACCGATTGCGAGTTTGTGCAAAATCGGCCATCCATTCGTCAATAGCTTGTTCTTGCTGGATTCGTTCTTTCAAAAACTTATCTAAACGAGGATTGGCCTCAGCACGATTTTTCAGAAAGTCATTGATAATCTGTTGTTGTTGCTCACTCACCTTGCGGTTGCGAGGTGTGAGCGCATCGTTATTGTTAAAATCTGGCTCGTAGCCATTAAACTGCATACTTGCATATTGTTCGGCCAGAGCCTCGGCAGGTATTTTTTGATTTACAATTTGCGTCTTTCCCAGTGTTGTCAGCCGTCGTTTTTGCTGCTCCATTTCTGCACGCTGACGAGTCAAGTACAAGATTTCTTGTTTTTCGAGTTTTCGTACTACCTCTTGCAAAGCATCGGTTACTTTAAGGCCAAATTGTTCGTTTTGTAGTCCAAAAATATTGTTAATCCAATACCATTGAAAAGCCAACAAGCCACCCACAGCTATACAAATAAGCGCAATGATGAGTCGTATTTTAGTTTTTGTAAGCATTGAGTGAGTGTATTCTGACAATTATACGCACAAATTAAATACATTCGATTTAGCAAAAACGCTATTTAAGGATTTTTAACAGGTTTGTTGATTGACGCACTCCGTCCCTGTAATCCTCCTGTATGAATGGCCACAATTTTATCGGTTGGTATAAAAGTATCTTGACGGTATATCAATTCATAAAGACCAAACAACATTTTTGCTGTATAAATAGCCTCTAACAAAATACCATTTCTGGCCTCGAACTCTTCCATAAATTTCAATAAAGCTGTACTTGTTTTGCCATAACCTCCGTGGTGATAATCCCAAAATATTTCGTAATTAGTGTTTTTAAAATCAATTTTCTCTTCAATTAACTGGTTGATTGAAGGCAGTAAATATTGACCGTTTTTCAAGACTGCAAAGCCTACTATTTTAGTTTTCTGATTGGCCGCTGCACACAGACCAGCAAATGTCCCCCCCGACCCTATGGCAGTTGCTACAAAATCAGGCTGATACCCCAACTGCGCTACGATTTCGGTCATACAGTCGGCCATGCCATCTACTGCCAAGCTATTTGTACCGCCCTCGGGCAATATATACGCATTTGTACCCAGTCTTTCGGCCAATAATTCTTTGTTTTGGTAGTCAGTTCGAGACACAAAGATTAGTTTCATACCATTGTCAGCGGCCAATTTTAGCGTCTGGTTTGATGTTTCTGTAAGCTCATCTCCCCTAATAATACCCACCGTTTGGAAGCCCAACAACCGCCCAGCCGCCGCCGTAGCAGCAATATGATTGGAAAACGCCCCACCAAAAGTAATCAATTTTGAATAGCCCAACTGCCTGGCATTGATTAGGTTATATTTTAGTTTACGAAACTTGTTTCCTGCTATTTCTGGGTGAATCAAGTCATCTCGTTTTAGAAATAACTGCACTCCAAACGGCTCTAAAACAGGGTCTTGTATTGGTTGCAGTGGCGTTGGTACGGGGTTATTCCAAAAATTGTCAGTCATGGTTTGATATTTATTGGATAGATTATTAAACAAAATCGGTCGGCAAGAAAAAATATCTTACCGACCGATTTGTAAATATTGATTGGTTTATTTGCCACCAAACAAGCCTCCAAGCAGGCTACCAAGGCCGCCCATGCCGCCTTGTTGCTGGCCAGCACCGCCGCCACCAAGCATACTACTGCCTACACGCATCAGGTCGCTCATGTCCAATTTGCCATCGGCCATGGCGTAGCCTATCTGATTAAAATCAAATCCGCCTTGCTGTTGTGCCTGTTGTGCTTGTTGGCCGCCCATCAAGCCGCTCAAAATACCACCAAAGTCCATGCTACTATCTTGTGGGTTACTTGTTTTTGAAATCATTGACCCCAATACACTTGGCAACACCGATGAAATAATACCACCCGCCGCACTGTTTGAGAGACCAAATTTTGACATCAAGCCACCTATTGCGTTTTGAGCAATACCGCCAACAATCGGGTTACTCATCAGCCCGCCGCCCTGGCCAGCTTGACCAGACAGTAAACCCATCAGCGACCCCAAACCACCGCTACCGCTCTGTGCTTGGTTTTGGAGGCCACCCATGATTGAGCTGAGTATTTCTTGCTGCACACCTTCATTGTGTTGGTTGGGTACATCAGGGTTGTTTACTACTGCATCTTGCGAGTGGTCTTTAACAAGACCCATTAATTGTTCTAACATGATTGTAAAAATGTTTAAGTTTGTCCCAAAATTAAATATAAATTTGAGATGGAAAGCAATCAAAGCGATATTCTTTTGACAGACTCCGATGTTCAGACGAATTGGAAACAAAAAGTAACATTATTATTGACAGATTTGACATACCCAAGCGAGTCTGACGAAGCCATTGACTACATTTCTTTTAAGGTATCGGTCATGCCACCATTGACTATGACTGATATATTGTTTTATTTGGGCTATCCAACAGACATTACCATCGAAGAGCTTGACCCCGCATTGTTTTGGCAGCCAATTACTCAAACCCAGGATTGGTTTGGTGATTTTGAATTGGCGCAAGTAAAGGTATTTGAAGAAATAAAAACGACAATGGCCGATAAACTCATTGGCCAACAGTGTTTTAGGGTGGGACGTAGCGAAATAGACTTTTATTTGATAGGCCAAGTGGCCGAAAAAGAATGGGGAGGACTAAAAACTAAACTCATAGAAACATAAAAAAAGGGGCGAACGTAAATGTTCGCCCCTTTTTTGTACCAATTTATTTTACTTTTTCTACAACTGCCTTAAACGCCTCTGGGTGGTTCATGGCTAAGTCGGCCAATACTTTACGGTTGAGGGTAACACCCGCCGAATGGATTTTACCCATAAATACAGAATATGACATTCCAAACTGGCGTGCGCCTGCGTTGATACGCTGAATCCAGAGCGCACGGAAGTTTCTTTTCTTTTGTTTACGACCAATATACGAATAACCCAATGCCTTATCAACGGCGTTTTTGGCTACTGTCCATACATTTTTACGACGACCAAAGAAACCTTTGGCCATTTTTAATACTTTTTTACGTCTTGCACGAGACGCAACGTGGTTTACTGAACGTGGCATAATTTTGTTGGTTTTTTGACGATAGGTGCTTTTGTAAGTCTTTTAACCTATAATCGGGTGAAACAGACCGCAGAATAGTTATGAGTTGTGAGTTATGAATTACGAGTTTCGAGTTATTAACAGTAAACACTATTAAGGAAGTCTCGAATGACTAATGACTAATGACCCAATGACTAATGACTAACTACTAATTGAGATTGAGCAATAGTTTAATTCTGTTCATGTTGGTAGAATCTACCACCGAGAACGAAGAAAGAATACGCTTGCGTTTGTTTGATTTTTTGGTCAAAATGTGGCTATGGAAGGCATGCTTCCGCTTCACTTTGCCCGTTCCTGTGAGCTTCAAGCGTTTTTTTGCGCTCGAGTTTGTTTTTTGCTTTGGCATAAAACTGAACTGTTTAGTTGTTGAAAAATAATTAAATTGGACTGCAAAGGTACGGGTATTTTACTGAAAAAGAAAATTGAATATTTGTAACCTTTGAAAACCCAAAAATAGTTTTAGTTTTGTCTTTTTAATGTCAAATCTCAATTAGTGTTGCACTCAGTAACTCCCTAACTCTATCACTCAGTAAACATGAACAGACGTAATTTTATACAAAATATTATTGCAGCCAGCGGTGCCGCTTCATTGGGCGCATTACCATTGGCCTCATTTGGTAGTCTGGTCGGCAAAGAGCCGCTCAAAATTACGATTTTGCATACCAACGACGTACACAGCCGCCTCGACCCTATTCCCAAAAACGACCCTCGTAATGGTGGCCGTGGAGGTGTGATAAATAGAGCCAAACTGATAAGTAAAATAAGGTCGGAAGCCAAAAATGTATTACTTTTCGATGCCGGTGATGTGTTTCAGGGAACGCCCTACTTTAATTTTTTTAAGGGCAAACCCGAAATAGAACTCCTCAGCATGATGGGCTATGATGCTATCACGGTCGGCAATCACGACTTTGACGGCGGCCTCGAGCTTTATGCCAAGCAAATCCGTGAACACGCTACTTTTCCTGTATTGGTGGCCAACTATGATTTTTCCGATACGCCCATGTCTGGCCTAAGTCAGCCATATAAAATATTCAAAATCAATGGCTTAAAGATTGGTGTCTTTGGGCTGGGTATCAATCCAAAAGGACTAATTGCCGATGTACTCGTGGGCCAAACCAAATACGCTGAACCATTTAAAGTAGCCAACGAGACTGCTAAAATGCTCAAAAACGACAGAAAATGTAGCTTTGTAATATGCCTTTCGCATTTGGGTTACGAGATGCGAGGCAACGAACCGTCGGACTTGAAACTCGCTGCACAATCGTCAAACATTGACCTAATTATTGGCGGCCATACACATACATTTTTGAAAGAGCCGACTGTCGTCAAAAACAAAGCCAACCAATCGGTATTGGTCAATCAAGTTGGTTTTGGTGGTATCAATTTGGGCCGTCTCGACTTCACTTTCGACCGTGTATCTAAGGAGGTATTTTATGAGGGCAAAAATCTGGATATTTAGACAGAAGTAGTAAGTAGTGAAAAACGGATAACGAAAGGCGTTGGTTACGTTTTAAAATACAGACCCATTTTGAAATAAGTGATATTTTATATTCAATCAGTTCAAAATAGGTACTTAAAGAGTCGTGAGTTAAATATAATGCTGTTAATCAGTAAGTTATCAAAATAAAATACCGTATTAGTTTTGATGGTTTTACTTCACCTCAAACACAAACACCGAATTGGGTGGTAGTTTCAGCGTTGCGCCAGTTTGTAGCTTTGTGCTTTTTTGCATAAAAATATCTGTCATTGAAATCGATATTTTTGGGTCAAGCCCCATTGTTTGCAGGGCGTGTTCGGGAATATTTATCTGGGTTTCATGGCCATTATCTAAGTCAAAATTACAGACAATCAGCAGTTTTTGGGTGGCCGTGTGGCGCAAATAACTGTATATTTTACTTGTGTTGTAGCTTTGGGCATATTGTAGGTCGTAGAAAGCCCCGTTTTTGATGGCATCGCTCGTTTGGCACATATTAAACAAATCTGAATAAAAACTACGCAGTCGCTTTTGGTCTGGGCTGAGTTTACCACCGTCAAACTTACCGCCGTTTGTCCAAGCCTGAAACTCTGGCACACCCCAATAATCAAACATAGTTGTACGGCCATCGTCGCCTGAGAAGCCCTCGGCTACGGTTGGTTTTGTGCCTACTTCTTGCCCAAAATACAACATCACAGGCCCGCCGTGTAGCGTGGCTGAGAGCGTCATCGCAGGAATGGCCTTGAAAGGGTCGTTGGCAAAAAACCGTGAGGCAATGCGTTGCTCGTCATGATTTTCTAAGAATCTTAACATTCGATTGCCAAAATCACCCGATTCATTCTGCCATACTTTTGTGATGTCGTTGGCGTTACCGTGGCCTTCCATTAGTCGGCGGAGGGCATCGTACAAACCCACTTTGTCGTACAAATAATCAAACTGGCCTGTAAATAAATAATTTTTATATTGGGCTGGATTATAGATTTCGGCAATAAAAACGGCATCTGGATTGGCTTTTTTTACTTCTGGAATAACCCATGCCCAAAACTCAACGGGTACCATCTCGACCATATCGCACCTAAAACCGTCCACACCTTTTTTTGACCAATATATCAACACGTCTCGCATTTTGAGCCAGGTGCTGGGTGTAGGGTCAAAATGTTTGGCTCTATTGTTCTGATAATCAACGCCATAGTTGAGTTTAATGGTCTCAAACCAGTCATTTATATTCGGCTTTTCGTTAAATACGTCGTTGCCAGTTACCTTAGCTGGAAACTCATTATAAGCCCAGACATTGACATCTGGCGGAATCTGTACGTTGTCGGGGACTTGGAACGGGCGAGTTGAGAGGTAATAAAAATTGTTTTGTGGGTCGAAGTCTTTTTTATTGTTGTCGTCTTGCCCAAAATCTTTTACACCCTTTGGCTTCATATCAGACTTATACTCACGTGCCAAGTGGTTGGGTACGCAGTCCAAAATCACTTTCATATTGGCTTTGTGCGTGCGTGCGACCAATGCCTCAAACTCTTTCATTCGGTTTTTGACATTGACGGCCAAGTCGGGGTTTACGTCATAATAATCTTTGATGGCATAAGCAGAGCCAGCCTTGCCTTTGACGACCAGCGGATTGTCTTTGGCAATACCAAAAGCCGAGTAGTCGGTCATGGTGGCGTGCTCGATGATGCCCGTAAACCAAACGTGTGTCATTCCCGTTTTTTTGATTTCTGCCAACGCTTTGGCACTAATATCGTTCATTTTTCCAACGCCATTTTCGTCTCGACTTCCATAGAATTTATTGGTTGTATTCTGATTGCCAAACAGGCGGGTATAGATTTGATAAACAGCGATTTTGTTGTTTTGGGGTGTGGGCATGGCAGACTTTGGTTGTTGGGAATGGCCAATATTTGTAGAAATAACAGCAAGTAAGGGTAAAAGAAGTAAACATTTCATTGTCATAGGGTTTGGGAAGCGAAATTAGGCAAGAATTTGATAATAAAAAAGACCACCACTTCAAACCGCCAACACTCCACAAAAATCATCAATCCAAAAACGAATAAGTTGATAGTCTTTTATTAGGGAGTTATGATAAATTTGTCCTCCAAAAAAATCGCCCGTCAGTTCAACCTTAATATTATCCTTGAAACTCAGTTGTTTTGTACCGTGGAGTTTGTAGAGGGCCTCTTTGGCACACCAATAAGTAGTCAGTTTGACAATGTCGTCTTGGGCTTCTGACAGTTCGTTAAGATTTAAAAATTTATGCTTAATTCGCTCAATTTTTTCACTAACTCGCTCTAAATCAATACCAATTGATTTGTTTTTGTGAAAAGCTATAACAACATATTTAGAAGTATGCGAAATCGAAATCTGTGTATTGTGGCTTCGTAGATGTGGCTTACCATATTTGTCTTTTGTCAGTCCATTATACGAATGTGGCTGCACTAAATATTGTAACGCTGCTCGCCCTGCAAACCACTCTAACTGCTTGGCTGGGTGCGAAATAGCCCGAAAGTCAAGTAGTTCGTTATCCGTAACAAAGACCTGATTTTGAAACCAATTCAAATTTTCATTTATCTCCCAAACTACCACTTGACAGTCGTCTATCGTCTCAAATTCTTTGATGATGGGCATTGTTTTTATTCGATAATAAATAATAAGAAGTAAGTAGTAAAGAGATTTTAGGATTGAGAATG
>JAYVJH010000574.1:0-7770 GCA_043769455.1 Runella sp.
GCGGCCACGGTTATTCCCCTAAAAACATCAAGCGACAGTAAGCGGTTTTGCATTGTGGTTAATTATGGGTTCAGGTGTTGATTTTTGATTGTATGATAAAAATATCTTCGATTGTTACTGTAAATATTTCTGCAATTTGTTCAGTTGTCAGTAAACCAGTTTTCAGTACTTGAATGATGGCTTTCTTTTTAGCAATTTGCTCGCCTTTTTCTAACCCAATTTGCTCACCTTTTTCTAACCCGATTTGCTCACCTTTTTCCAACCCAATTTGCTCGCCTTCACGCTTTGCGGTATCAATAACATTACCTAAATCTCTCAGATATTTTAAACTACTTTCATAATCGCTGCGTTCTTCTCTGCTAAATTTGGCTATCTCAGCTACTTTAAACAGCTTTTGGAATATTTTATCTTTGAATTTGTCTGGTAGCTTGTCTAATAATGGTAGGTATCTGAAAAGGTATAGCCATTTATCAAACTGCGTTTCTAATTCATCAATAGTCTTATTAAACTTTGGTAATTCTAAATATATAAAAGTTAATTTTTCATAAAAAACCTTGCCCGATTGGTCTTTTAATTGCACTTTATGGAACAGCGTATCAGTTTCGTCCTTATGGTCAGCAAAAACAAAATTTAAAATACCAACAGTGTAAATAGGCATTAGCTTATAGTTCCAGTTACCTTTTTGGGCTTGTTCTTGAATCGGAAATGAAGCATAGTAAACACTTCTGTCTTTAAAAAAATCTTGTTTAGCTTTCTGTATTTCAACTATAAACCGTTCGTCATTTTTGGTTTTACAATACAAATCATAACGGTTCGCCGTAGCGATCGCTTTACGGTCAGTTGTAGAACTTCCTAACTTTTCAGATTTTATATATTCCAATGATTCAATTTGTTGGTTTTTGCCAAAAAAACTATTCAAAAAATCAATCAACAAGTCCTTGTTGGCTTCTTCGCCAAATATTTTCTTAAATCCAAAGTCTGTAAACGGATTGATATATTTTTCTGGAGTCATAGTTATTGAAGTTTTTCGTTGACGGTAGCCTTTGTTTTATACTTGACGATGGAGTTTAGTCATGCACCACTTTTTCTACAAATGTATTACCTCGCCGTATGCCGCAGCAGTCGCTTCCATAATGGCCTCAGACATAGTTGGGTGTGGGTGAACTGACTTCAAGATTTCGTGGCCTGTGGTTTCTAATTTACGTGCAACGACTATTTCGCCAATCATTTCCGTTACATTGGCTCCAATGAGGTGTGCGCCCAAGAGTTCGCCATATTTGGCATCATAAATTACTTTTACAAAGCCCTCTGGTACACCAGCGGCTTTGGCTTTGCCCGAAGCCGAGAACGGAAATTTGCCGATTTTGAGTTCGTAACCTGCCTCTAATGCCGCTTTTTCGGTATAACCCACCGAGGCTATTTCGGGAATACAATAAGTACAACCTGGAATATTATTATAGTCGAGTGGCTCTACGTGCGCTACACCAGCGATTTTTTCGACACAAATAATACCTTCTGCCGAGGCTACGTGCGCCAGTGCTTGCCCTTTGGTTACATCGCCTATGGCATAATAACCCTCAACGTTGGTTCGGTAGTAATCGTCGGTTACAATTCTGCCACGCTCCAGTACTATGCCTAACTGTTCCAAACCTATGTTTTCGATATTGGCTACTACGCCAGCCGCCGACAGTACGACATCGCTCTCAATCTGAATCTCGCCAGTTGGGGTTTTGATAGTCGAAACACAGCCCGAACCACTGATATCTACACGCTCTACACTTGAATTTGTATAGATTTCTACCCCTAATTTTTTGTAGCTTTTGGCCAATTCTTTTGATATATCTTCGTCTTCGACAGGTACAATGTTGGGCATAAACTCCACAATCGTTACCTTAGTACCCATACTCGCATACACATACGCAAACTCCATACCAATAGCCCCAGAGCCTACTATTACCAGCGAATCGGGCTGTTTGTCGAGGGTCATGGCTTTGCGGTATTCTATTACTTTTGTACCATCAATCGGTATATTAGGCAACTGTCTGGCACGGCCACCTGTGGCAATGATAATGTGATTGGCCGAATATTCGGTTTTTTGACCATCTTTTTCTACTTCTACTTTTTTGCCTGCCTTGACTTGGCCATGCCCAGTTATGATGTCAATATTGTTTTTTTTCATCAAAAACCCTATGCCTTTGTTCATACCATTGGCCACGTCTCGGCTGCGCTTGATGACAGCCCCAAAGTCGGCGTGAGCTTCTCCAACTGTTATGCCGTAGTCTTTGGCGTGCTTGATATACTGAAAAACCTGTGCGCTTTTGAGCAATGCTTTGGTTGGAATACAGCCCCAGTTAAGGCATATTCCGCCCAGACTTTCACGCTCAACGATAGCCGTTTTGAGACCAAGTTGTGAAGCACGAATAGCGGCTACATAGCCCCCTGGGCCGCTACCAATAATAATTAAGTCGTAATGTGATGCCATTTATTTTTGATGTAAATATGAGTTTTTATATTATCTACAAAATTAACTGAAAAGTTGGTCTGAATCGTTAAAGTTTAAAATAATTACAGTCGTTGCAACATTCCAGGGGCAATATTCGTACAGTGAACGAGTACTACTGAAACTTATTCAATCTAAAATTATGCACCGAAAAGAATTTTTAAGAAAAGGGCTTTCAGGTCTTGGAGTATTTGCCGTTCTACCACCGATCTATTGACTACCCACATCTTAATTATTGCGCTGTTGTTCTGGTTTAGTGTCTGATATGCCTCCTTTATTATTATCAATTTTTCATATCCTTTGGCCAAACAAACGATACCCATTAGTTTATTCTTTTGGTTCTGATGTCCACCCAATATTGATTTCTACTTCACTATACCTGACCTTTAAACTTGCCGCTCGCTCACCAGATTTGTCTTTGACCAACAAATCATAACTAAAACAGGCTTCTTGGCTACCTACTTTATCCCAACTACAACTGCCGTCTGTGGCTTTCCTGTTGTTGCTACTACAAATCAAATAATGGATATGCTCCTAAGCTCTGGCTTGTAATAACTCATGTATGTCGGCCTTTCGGTCGCATATATCAAGATAGGTCTGGTTTTTTCCCACGGCAATTGATTTGATTTTTCAAATATTGTCGTGTATAATGGTCATTGGTTTCTAAGGCACACCCGATGACCATCATATCTTAAATCCTAATTGTCAGAGTCATGCTCTTGGTCATATTCGCCAGTCAAAGCATAATAGCCCAATATTGACATTCCACCTACGATAATAGGTGCCAAAATAAATGTATAGATAATGGCTGGTACGGTGTCGTTGCCACCCTTGACCCACATAGGCATAGCCTGATTGACAAATAGATAATAACCTGCACCTAAGCCAATGGCTATCCATACAAGTCCTAATGTTCTTCTTATTGCGTTCATGTTTTTATTTTTTTTGTCAAGTAATTATTCCTAAACAATATTTATCGTTATCTGTTTTTTGCTATTCACTACTTTACTAATCATTTGCATTTTTGTTTTCTTTGATATAGAGCAAGCCTATCACAAAACACACGGCCCCTATCAATATTGGGTACCAAAGCCCTTCTAAGTAAGGTTGCGTATTGACAACTGCCTGACCTGCTTTTTCGGCGGCCTCGTTGGCTTCTTTGGCACGAGTTGCCAAAAAAGTAGCAACGGCGGGCATTAGTCCACCAAATACACCGTTACCAATATGATACGGCAGCGACATCGACGAATACCGAATGCGAATAGGGAAAAGTTCGACCAAGAAAGCCGCAATAGGGCCGTAAGCCATTGTAACAAACAACAACAAAATAAAGACCATCAAAATCAAGACATTTCTGTCGCTGCTGTTGAGAGTTGTGGCTCTTTTTATGTCTGGCTCAGGTGCTTTTTTGCTTGCATCGGCCAATAGCATCAGTTTTTTTACTTCTTTGTACTGTGTGCCATCTGTAAACTCTTTGAGCGTAGTAGTAGTGATGAGCGAGTCGGTTGCAGATTTAGGGGTAATTGCTCGTACTACATCAACTTTGGTATTGGCCACAATCTCTTCTTTGTTTTTGAGATTGGTAGTTTGGTACATTTTTTCAAAAATAGGTCTGTAACAAATAATGGCCAACAACATACCCGCAAGCATGATGCCTTTACGACCTATTTTGTCTGATAACGCACCAAATACCACAAAGAACGGAGTACCCAAAAGCAAGCCAAATGCAATAATAATATTTACTTGGTTGTCTTCTACGTTACATATTTTTTGTAAAAAACTCAACGCATAAAACTGCCCCGTGTACCAAACTACACCCTGACCCATGGTAGCACCAAAAAGTGCCAGTAGTACAAATTTGAAATTGTAGCGGTTGCCAAACGACTCTTTGAGTGGATTGGTCGATGTTTTGCCTTCGGCTTTGGCTTTGGCAAAAAGTGGCGACTCATGCATATTTTGGCGAATCAGAAACGAGACAAAGACCATAATCAACGATACCCAAAACGGAATACGCCAGCCCCAGTCATTGAATTTTTCGACCCCCATGGTATTGCGAGTAACCATAATAACCAACAGCGACACAAACAGACCAACGGTAGCCGTTGTCTGAATCCACGAAGTCCAAAACCCTCTTCTGTTGGCGGGCGAGTGTTCGGCCACGTAGGTAGCCGCACCGCCATATTCGCCGCCAAGCGCCAAGCCCTGCAAAAGTCGTAGTACCAATACCAACAATGGTGCTAAGAAACCGATGCTTTCGTAACTCGGAATACAACCTATCAAGAAAGTAGCACCGCCCATCAACACCAACGTTACCATGAAGGTATATTTGCGCCCAATAATATCGCCAAGGCGACCAAAAAACAACGCACCAAAAGGCCGAACCACAAAACCTGCCGCAAATGTGGCTAAGGTAGATAAGAAAGCCGCAGTAGGGTTGTCGGCTGGAAAAAACTTGGTGGCAATGACCGTAGCCAAACTACCAAAAATATAAAAATCGTACCATTCTATGAGCGTACCCATCGAAGAGGCGCCAATGATATACGCTAAGTTTTGTTTTTTTTCTGACATATTTGAAGAGGTTAGGAATTATAGAAATGGTTAAATTGGGTTTATGAATTTGTCTATAAACTGTCGGGTGAAAACGCCCGAAAGTTTATAGACAACGATTATTTCAAATTGACAACAAAGGCGCAACAATATAGTAAATTATAGACTGCCACAAAATTATTCTAAGAAGTTAGGTTGTTGTCTATAATTTGGGATAGAACAAAATAGAGTAGATTAGTTTTACAATCTGTTGTAAAACTAATGTTAGGCAATGTAGTAGTTGCCTATAAAGGCATTTCTGAATTTATGACCCAAATTATCTCAAAATCGGTAGCCCAAACCAAAAGTAAGGGCCGTATTGATGTCGCCATCGGCGAAGGAATGAAGCGAAAAGCGTAGCTGATATAAAAAGCGGTTGTGGTGTAGTTCTATCGAAACAGGAACCGTCCAGCCCAAAGTAAAAGTGCGTATGTTGTCCTGATAATCATATTCTACCATTTCAAAGTCAGGGTCGCCCCCATAGTTTGTACGGCTAAAACCTACCGAAAGAGGGTCATTGTCTAACTGTTTTTTGAGCGACAGTCCCGCACCAGCCCTTATTTTAAATATTTTAGTGTCAATGAGCGCAAACAGTAAATTTACATCGGCAGTTGTAACGTTTTTTACGATTCGGTAGGTTTTGGTTTTGAGTCCTTGTATTTCTCTGGCTGCTTGTCCAAAATTGAGAGAGGCTGCTATTGATATTTTGTTCTTGATTTGGCACTCGTACTCGTTGCGGTAGATGAGGCCATTCATATCGCCCGACCCCAAAAAGATTGCGCCAACACCAACCCGAACTTAGTGCCGATAAGCCACCAAAGGCGACTGTGCCATAGTACCAATGGCCAACAACAGAAAAGATAAAATAGCGATTGGTGTTTTCATAGTCTGTAATCGTTTTTGGTCGTGTTTATTAGGAGGCTGTAATCAAAACTTATTTTGAGTCAAATATAAGTGCTTGCTCGTAGATAAACAATGTTTTGGTTTGCGCCTTTGTTGGTGAAAATACCAACAAAGGCGCAAACCAAATTTATAAAAGTAGGACAATATATAAATTGAGTGCGTTGTAAATAAAAATTTGGATAGCCTATAAACTGTCAGAGCGATTTGTACGTTAATAAGCCATCACACCATTTTTATAGTTATGAATTTAGAATTAACGGGGGTCGCCTTCGACATTAAGAATTTTGGTTGCAAAGCCAAGTATTCCAAAAACTACATAAGGGTAGCTACAATAATTACATTTTTTGTTTTTCACTTCTCACTTTTCACTAACAAAGTACAAGCGCAGTTATATGCTTCGTCTGATTTTGACAAAAAATATACGGCTCTGCTCTCAAACCCTGCCGTACAAATCGAAGCCACCGAAGCCATCAATAAGCTGTACGGTTTTAAGTTTGCCGAGGCCGATGTAGAGTTTCGCTGGCTTAGGTACAAATACCCCAACCACCCTATGCCATATTTTTTGATGGGTTTGGCCGAATGGTGGAAAATTGTACCCAACACCGAAGACGACCGATACGATGAACGCTGTTTGGCACTGATGGATACCTGCATTAGTATTGCCGAAAAACTGTACGACTCAAAAGAAGATAAAACCGAAGCCTCGTTTTTTTTGTCGGGGGCTTATGCTTTCAAAGGGCGTATTCATTCAGAGCGTAAACACTGGACTCGGGCTACATTGGCAGGAAAAAATGCACTCAAATACCTCCAAAGAAGCCGTGGAGCGGCAGAGCTAAACCCAGAATTAGTGTTTGGCGATGGCTTGTATGACTATTTTTCGATGTGGATTCCAGAAAATTACCCATTACTAAAACCCATTTTGTGGCTATTTCCGAAAGGCAATAAACAAAGAGGAATTACAGAGTTAGAAAAAACAGCCAACAATGCGTTTTATACTCGTACCGAAGCCCGTTATTTTTTATTGCAAATTTATGGCTACGAAAACCAATATGCCAAGTCGTATGATTTGGCCAAATATATGTGGCAAACTTACCCACAAAATCCGTATTTTGAGCGGTATTATCTACGGTCGGCATTTGTACGTGGCCTCACCGCCGAAGCCGAAGAGAGGGCGTTGAGTATTATGGCCAAAATCAATGCGGGGCAAGTGGGCTACGAGCCTGTGAGCGGGCGCAATGCTGCTTATGTACTGGCTTATTATGCCCAAAACTACAAAAAAGACACACCCAAAGCCAAAGAATACTACCAACGAACTATTGATTTTGCAACTGAAACGAAGGCTTTTACATCGGGCTATTATTTGTCGTCGTTGATGGCTCTGGCCAAAATAGCCGAAACCGAAAAAGACTATGAAACGGCCACAAACAATTATAAACTGATAATAGACAAAGCCGAGCGCAAAGAAAGCCAATACAAAGAGGCCAAAAAAGCCCTTGCAGACCTAACCAAACTCAAAAGAGAAGACCGCCGAAAACGACGGGAATAATTAAGGAGTCGTGAGTATATAGTATGGAGTCGTGAGTTAAATATAATGCTGTTAATCAGTGAGTTACCGAAACTAAAACACCGTATTAGTTTTGAATAAGTACTTAAATCTAACAGGGATTGCATGTATTGTCTATCTCACCAAAACCACGGCCCCACGTTTGGTGATGCGAGAAAGCCCCGGGGCGTAGTTGGGTCTGAACGATACTGTCCAAGCATAGCTCATCGGTGGGTAC
>JAYVJH010000575.1:0-6779 GCA_043769455.1 Runella sp.
TGAAGGGGGAGGCTTTGTCTCCCCCTTCAGGGGGCTGGGGGGTATTCAAATACAATTTATTTTCGACTTGATTACCCACAAAAAACAGGTCTGTCAGCCCATCGTTGTTGAAGTCGGCGGCGGCCATACCACCACCATTATAAAAATATTCGTAAGCCAATATGTTCTGAGATTCTGATTCGGTCAGTTTGTTTTCAAACATTATGCCTGTGTCAGTAGGTTTCAACGCCTTGAAAAGGGCATTGTCAGAACGACAGTTTGTCAAGAAAACAACCAAAAGTAGGGGTGCAATTTTACTGCGAATCATAATGTGCCAGTACTTTTTTAAGTGGTTCTATGTCTTTGATTTTTAGCTTATTGTTTTTTACGAATGTTTCAACATCTTCTGATTTGTCGCTCAATATTTTCAGAAGGCCATCGTATATTTTTTTACTTTTTGTAAACTGTCCATTGTCTTTTAGAATGTAATAATTGACATACAAATTAAAATGACTGATCTTACTGGCTGAATTATAGGGCGTTACGTCCGAAACAGTAGTTTCGGTATGGCGTAGTAGTTTGGTTTTGCCGTCGTACAGTATCTGAAAAAACGTATCTTCGTCAAGTCCATCAAAGGCTTTAAAGCGGTTTTGGTAAAGGTCGCCATTGGCAAAACCAAACTCCATGATTTTTTCTTTTGGGTAAAATCTATTCTCACCCTCTTTGTATTCTACTCGTTTGAGGTATGAGTCGTAGCGCATCTGGGTCATCTCAAAACGCTTGCCGTTGGCTTGCACAAAGTACCCATTGCGCCAGTCTTGGCTGGGCAAATATTCGGAATTATCGAACTCTGTATTGACAGATTTATGAACGACCAGCGCATTGCCGTCTCCACCAATGGGTAAAATAGCAGACGAGCCTACGGGGTTGTTTTGTGCAAATGTGAAATGTGTAAATAACGCAAAAATAAAAATGATGAGACCTTGGTTAGTTTTCATGAGTATAGTTTTGGTTTAGTTCAAAATCTCATTAAAATCAATAGCATTAGGATTGGCTTTAAAATCAAAAATTTCATCATGCACAACAGCCAACTGCAAACCTGCCGCATAAACTTGTTCTTTGAGTTCTTTGGATACAATACGTGGCGTAGCAAAAATGCCGTACAGGTGCTTGTTGGCAAATTCTGGAAACTGATACTTGAATTGTTGTAACCTCATCTTGAAATCTTTGATGTGGGCGCTTTGCAAGTGTGTTTTTATTTCGACCACGACAGCATTGTTGATATTGCCATTGGTATAGCCAAAGGCATCTAATTCAACTTCCGTACCGTCTGGAAATCGTTTTAGAAAATTGGCTACTGTATTGTCAATACCGTAATGCTTCAACAGTACTTTTCGCATAAACGGATAGGCAAGCCCTTCGGTAAAAGTGCCAAACCGCTCGCCGATATTACCAATATTTTTACTTAAAGTTTTTAAGAGCTTTTCAGTTTCCTTAAAACGCTCGCCAATCATCACAAAGTCAGCAGTAATTTTATTATGGTCTTCATCTCGTCTCAGACGGTCTTGTTCCACCAGTAGCTGATGTTGTTCTTGATTTCTGCCAATTTCTTGAATAGTGGCCAAGAGTGTGTCAATATTTAACTTTTCCATAATTTCAATATTTTAAATCTCAATTCCAACAACGAAATTACTCAAAAAAACGTACACTTTTGTTGTTGAGTGTTACCATAACGGCAGGCTTTTTTCTGATAGTCAATTTCTTGATACTTCGTGCTTCGCCGTCCACCATAAAACCCGACTGAGCAGGCCATTGCGTTTTAAAATGTCCTCTGCCGTCGCCCTTTAAGAACCAACCAAAGCTGGCATCGTAGCGGCCTTGATAAGTACTAACTCCATACAAATTGCCGGCCACGAGTGCGTCCAAATGGCCGTCTTTGTCAAAATCATTGACCGAAAAAGCAAAAACTTTTGAAAACTGCACCTCCATTGGCAAAGGTTTTATATTAAAATTCATTTGGCCTTTGTTTTCTATATAAATAGATTCAAAAGTATTGACGGTACGTTCAACAGCCCCTTTGCGTTCGGTTGGCGTAATGACTTTGTCAAGCGGTTGGCCTGCAAAGTCTTTGTATTTTGTGAACCGCTTATTGATAATACTCGGCATCTGTTTGCCCAACTCATCTTTGGTCAGAAGCGGATAATATTCGTTATCTCGTTTATAACCAATAAGTTGGTCTATTATTCCATTGCCGTCAATGTCTTTGACGTACATTTTGAGTTCAGAATCTTTGCCTTTCACAAATTTTGTATTCAGTCCCAAATTACCTACCAACAGGTCATCGTCGCCGTCTTTGTCAAAATCTGCGGCCTCAATAGTTTGCCAAAAACCTTTTTTATTACTGAGTTGTGAGTTGTGAGTTTTGAGTTTTGAGTTATTGTTTTCAAATATTTCAATGCCGAGCCAATCGCCTACTACGGCCAGGTCCAAATCTTTGTCGTTGTCTAAGTCTGTCCAGACAGCATCTGTTACCATACCTATTGATTTGAGATTGGGCGCTAATTGATTGGTACGGTCGGTAAAATGCCCTTTGCCATCATTGACCAACAAAAACGACTGGGGCGTTATGCCATATTGATAAGCCACCACTCGACCACCTACAAACAAATCTATATCGCCATCTTGGTCAAAGTCGGCAGGTGCTACACAACTTTTATTGACGTTCATAATGGGCAGCGCATCGGTGGTTTTGGTAAACTTACCTTTGCCGTCATTCAAATATAGTCTGTCTCTGAGTTCGACCATATCGGCCAAAAATTCATTGCCACCAGACACTACATACAAATCCAAATCTTTGTCGCCATCGGCATCAAAAAACACTGCGTCCACGTCTTCGCAGGCAGCATCGGCTTGCATCAATGTCTGATTTGTAGCTTCAAAACTACCATTGAGTTTCTGAATCATTATTTGAGCGGCTTGGTCTCGTGCGCCACCCACAAAGACATCGTCTCGACCATCGCCATTGACATCGCCTACTGCCGAGGCTGGCCCTTGCGTAGATTGCTGAAAGGGCATCATTGGCTCACGAATCATATCAAGATAACCAGTTTCTGTATGTTTGTAGTCAAAGGTTGTTTTGTCGGTAATGTCAGTAAATAATGTAGAATGCGGAATACTAAACGGTGAATATTTTTCTTTCGCATCGCTTTGTTTCAATGTCAGTAACTGGTTTGTTTGTATGTTTTTTCTAATTTCAGACAGGCCACTCGGCCATATAACTATCAGACTATCAATAATTTGTATAGTATTTAACCCAAAATGAACAACAGGTTCAGAGGCCGACTCAAAACCCCGTGTGGGTTGCATGGTATTGGTTTGTAACTGGTTTTTGTATTTGATATAAATCTTTGCCCCAAAACCTGCGGTATTGGCGTTGTTGCCTGTTAGTTTTACTCTTAAATAATTGGCCGTAGGGTCTTTTTCACGGGTCATATTCTGAAAAACACCCGCTGGTTGGTTCAAGTCGTTGGTGATGATTTCAAGGTCGCCATCGTTGTCTAAGTCGGCATAAAGCGCACCATTTGACACTGTTTTGGTATCAAAGCCCCAATCGGTCGATTTGTCTTCAAAGGTCAGGCTATCGCTTCCTCTAAAAATATAGTTATGAACTGCCCCATCTGGCATTTTCTGAATGGCCTCGATGTCTTGTTCTTTGTTGCCATAAATCGGACTTCCCGACAGGTTATTAAAAGTAGAATCTCGGTTGATGTATTTGATATAATCCAGGTCGTTGGGGCGGCGAGGAATGCCATTGGCTACAAACAAATCTTTGCGACTATCGTTATCAAAATCGGCCAATAGTGGCGACCAACTCCAGTCTGTTGCCGACGTACCTGTTATGAGCGAGACTTCGGCGAACTTTTGCCCTTGTAAATTGAGATGTAGTGCGTTGTGGCTGTACTGATTATAAAACCCAAATTGCAGTTTATACATAAAAATATCAAGCGCATCTTCGCCCAATGACGACTTTTCGATGCGTTCGTCGTTGGGGAGCATGTCTGCCGTAAAAATATCCAACCAGCCATCGTTGTTTATATCTGCCGCATCGCAGCCCATTGAGTATTTGCTCAAATGCCTAAAATTATCTTTGACCGACTCCGTAAAAGTGCCATCGGTGTTGTTGAGATAATAATAATCGTCTTCATGAAAATCGTTTGATACATAAATATCGTCCCAGCCATCGTTGTTGAAGTCGGCAATAGAAATACCCAAACCATAGCCCATCGCTGCTTGGTAGATTTTGGCTTGGGTGCTTACGTTGGTGAAGCGTGTCTTGGGTCTTGGGTCATTAGTCTTGGGTGAATTTTTTGACTCATGACTCATGACTAATGACTTTTGACCATTATTCACCAATTCATTCCGATACAGCACATCTCCTGCCGATGAGTCCACCAATGCACGAGCCGATACTTTGTCGTAAGAGCTGACGTTGTGGGTGGCGTGGTTGAGTAAGTACATATCCAAATCGCCATCTTTGTCGTAGTCAATAAAAGCGGCTTGGGTCGAAAACCCTTTGAAATCAAGGCCATATTCAGTTGCTTTTTCTTCAAATTTAGGCACGCCGTTTGCGTCATTACCCATGTTGATATACAGCTCGTTGTGGCCTTTGAGAGATTTATAATTGCCCACGGCACAAACATAAATATCCAACTTGCCATCGCCGTTTATGTCGGCCATTGTTACGCCTGTTTGCCAGTTGGCCGAGCCACCTATGCCAGCCTCTTTGGTTTTGTCTTCAAAGTGCAGTTTGCCCCCCGTGGTCGTCTCCCCCTTCAAGGGGCTGGGTGGCGTAGTTTTGTTGATATAGAGCTTATTTTCTCCTTGTGTCGATACAAAATATACATCGCTTAGGCCATCGCCATTTAAGTCGCCAGCCGCCACGCCACCGCCATTATAATAGTAGAGATAGTCAAGAATGTTGAGTTCTTTGGTTTCTTTGACCTCATTGACAAACGAAATACCCGTTTCGGAGGCAGACAGTTGCTTAAACTTGGTATCGGTCTTGGTGCAGTTGGTGAGGGTGGCGAATAAAAGGGTTGAAATGGGTAATAATAATGCGTACTTTTTCATAATATATCAGTAGGTTATCAAATCAAAGCACAAAGATACGATGCTTTTGTCAAACTAAAATGATTCAGTGATTGGTATTTGATATACAATATATTTGTAGTAAATAAATATATATTTTGAATGAATAAAATTCAAAATTAAAAAATAAACTATATTTACATTATATTTGTTGTAAATGATACCTAATTTTAATGACATAGGCAATCTTCCTGCGGGTATGCACCAAGCTACATGGGAAGAGTTTTATGAGCGGTTTGGCTATACTCCACACCGCCGCAAGTTACTGGACGGGCTTGAACTGGCGATGCGCCAGCTTCGAGATGTTGGTTGCAAGTGTATTTGGGTAGATGGTAGTTTTGTAACAGCCAAAGAACGACCTGGCGACTATGATGCTTGTTTTTTAGAAGATGGAATGGACGACTGGCCTATTATTGAACTGAAAACCTGTTTTTTAGACTCAACCAGCGAACGACAACTGAAACGATATGGTGGCGAGTTTTTTAGTTCGACACTTATTGTTGGGTCTGATGATAAAATTCCGAGACGAAAATATTTAGAATACTTCCAATCAGACGATGATGATATACCAAAAGGAATTATTGAGATAAGACTATGATAAGAAACGATAAACAATTAGATATAACCAGAAATCGAATACAGGAGTTTGGACAAAGCTATAGTATGCTACAAGATAAGCCCAATCCAAATGTAAACGATAGCTCGGGTATTTTGCATAAAGCGCAGTTGGATAGATTACGCAACACAATCAAAGAGTTAAAACAAAAAGCGGAGGTTTATATTACATTGCGAGATGGGGCTTTTCCTGTTGTAACTGGTGGACAAATATACGACATTGCTCGGATATTGATACAAGCTCGGATTGCCAAAGGCTGGTCGCAGTCGGACTTGGCACGTGCCATGCAAATAGAGCCGCAGCAAATCCAGCGTTATGAAGCCACCGACTATGAGGGGGCTGGCATATTACGCATTTTTGAGGTTGTTGATGCGCTCGCAATATCACTCAAATTTGAAGACTTGACAGTTCGAAAAGAAAATAGTAAAATCATGTTAGTCAATACCAATCAAAATGAAGACATCACGAATCGTGGTCATATTTTAGAACTCGTCGCTTAGTTTATTATGCAAGCAATCACATTTTATTCGTACAAAGGTGGCGTTGGCCGAACGCTGGCCTTGGTCAATTTGGCCAAAAGACTGTCGGACTTCGGTAAAAAAGTCGTAGTCTTAGATTTTGACTTAGAAGCCCCAGGGCTGGCATTTAAGTTTGAAGACGAACTACGAGGCAAAACCATCGAAACGGGCATTGTTGATTATATCTACGAATATGTCAATGGCCGTTTGGCATCGCCGAGCGTCAAGCCGTACTCTGTCGAACTTACCAACCTAAAACGAAACTCAAAGCCTATTCACCTCATTGCAGCAGGCAACAGCACCTCGCCTGAATATTGGAAAAAATTAGGAAGTATAAATTGGCAAAATTTGTTTTATAAGCCTCATAGTCAAGGTGTTAATTTTATATTGAGTATTCGTAAACAAATCGAAGAAGAACTAAAACCCGATTTTTTGTTGATAGATTCACGAACGGGTATCAGCGATATTTCGACACTTACGCTCGGATTATTGGCCAATGAAATAGTAATTGTTTCGGC
>JAYVJH010000576.1:0-8764 GCA_043769455.1 Runella sp.
TGATGAAGTGTAATTTATACAAGCCCGTTCAGTTTTGGACTGGCTTGTATTGATTTTAAGCCATCGGTACTACCATTATTACTTCTTCTTTATCTAAGACTACTGCGCCATCGGCTGCATTTTTGGGTTTTCTTACAAATTTTCGAGGAACGACTATCACGGGGCAAAGGCTGTCATTACGGCGTTTTGAGTTCCAGGCCGCCAACTGCGCCGCTCGCTCAATAACACTACTCGGAAACGTCTTGCCTGCCCGATACTTCACCAACACGTGCGACCCCGACACATCTCGGGCGTGTAACCAGAGGTCTTCTTTGTGAGCATATTGCCTGATGAGTAAGTCGTTATTCTTAGCGTTTTTACCAATCAATATCACAAAATCTTGAAATTCTATTCGCTTAAAAAGCTGTTCAACCGTTGGGGCAATATTATTGGTAGTCAATAAATTACTTTTGAGGTATTTGCGCAATTCTTTGATTGTTTCAGCCGCTTCTATTTCAGCAAATTGCTCTTTCATGGCTATTACTTCGGCCTCACGCAAACCGATATTTTCAGTCATTTTTTCAATCTCAATTCGCTCATTTTTTGACTTTCGGTAGTAGTTTTCAGCATTTTTTTGAGGACTTAAATCTGGTTTTAGTTTAATGACAATATTTACGTTTCGATAAAAATCGAACAATTCAACTCTGTCTAATCGTTCGGGTATTTGGTGTAAATTGGCCATCAAGATATGCCCCAATTCTTCGTTTTTGGTGCTTTCGGTCATCTCAATTACTTTTCTCGAAGTTTCAGCTATGTACGTTTCTGTTCGCTGAATTTTCTTTTGCAATAATCTCAACATTTCACCTTTCTCAAAGTCAAGGTGATTTATTTTCTGGTAATTGGCATAAAAATCGTTAAGAGCCACAACAGGGTCGGTGTGCGCTTTTATGAGCATACCCACTGGCACAAGTGAAAGCGTAGGCTGGTAATTGAGAGTGCTGATTTGTAGTGTTGTAGAGGTATGGAGTTGCTGAACCGTTGCTTTGATTACCTGCCATTTGGTTTGGGGCAGATCAACGTTTTTGAGTTTTTCTTCCAAATAACTATTGACTACTTTGCCAAAAGTTGGAAACAGTTTGCGATGGTCGTAGTTGACGGCTTGATAGGCTTCATAACTTTGGTCAAGCACTCGGTTGAGGCTTGAGAGTTCCAAATTGCCATCGGCCACAAGACGACTTAAAAATAAGCTATGGACTTCATTTTTTTTGAACAATACCGCATTTGAACGATTGCCAAATAGCTTGAAAACAAGCGTAAAACCTTTTTCAAAAACAATACCAATGGCTCGCTCGTTGAGGTAGCAGCATACATCGACAACAGCCAAGTCGGTGAGTTCTATCAGCAAATCAATACTATTTTGTCTGGCACGGCTAAAATCTGCAGGAAAACTCAAGCAACCAAACTCTGGCCGTAGGGTGGCTCGCCAATAAAACGGTTTATAAAAATTGTGCTTGCCCCGAGCCTGTGCCAATACCACCATCAGCTCGTCTTTTTCTTGGCTAAAACACTCCATACATCTCAGCCCCACGACTTGTGGGCGTAATGATTCGGCGAGTTGTTTTAAAAAATAATAGTTTTGGTGCATTGGGCTTATTAAAAAATGATTTGTAACTTCGTTCTACAAATTAACAGAATATATCTGATGCACAAAATTTTGATTTTATTTTTATCGCTGGCCTTGTCGCTTGCGGCGGCAGCGCAACAAGTCAAGGAAGGCAAGGGTTTTTATCAATTTGCCTCTGATGACCCTAACCAAAAGCCATTTTATTCGGATAAAGTAGGCGTAGTAGCCCCGAGCGGTATGGTGGCTTCGGCACACCCCGAAGCCTCACGGGTTGGCAATGATATTTTGCAAAAAGGCGGCTCTGCCGCTGATGCCGCCGTGGCCGTTCAGTTTGCGTTGGCGGTGGTTCACCCTGCGGCTGGCAATATTGGCGGTGGTGGGCTGTTTGTATATCGGTCAAAAAAAGGAAAAAACTACACACTTGATTTTAGAGAAAAAGCACCATCGGCAGCTTCGACCGATATGTATTTGGACGCACAAGGTAATGTTGTTCAAGGACTTAGTGTAACAGGACATTTGGCAAGTGGTGTGCCAGGTTCTGTTGATGGTATGGCACAAATTCATAAAAAATTTGGTAAATTGCCATGGGCAGAGCTACTACAACCAGCCATAGATTTGGCCGAAAAAGGCGTACTATTGACAGAGCGAGAAGCCCGTGGCTTGAACTCCATCAAGGGTACGCTTCAAAGATTAAACCCAAATTCAAGTTATTTTATCAGAATTGATGGCCGACAATGGCAACAAGGCGATACGCTCATTCAGCAAGATTTGGGCAAAACCCTTAGACGGATTCAGGCCAATGGTCGTGCGGGATTTTATGAAGGCGAAACGGCTAATTTACTAACAACCGAAATGCAAAAAGGCAAAGGAATTGTGAGCCTTGAAGACCTTAAAAACTATAATTCTGTTTGGCGCAAGGCGTTGGTTGGTTCGTACAAGGGCTATAAAGTGGTTACGATGCCGCCTGTGTCGAGTGGTGGAGTGGCTTTGTTGCAGTTGATGAAGTTGGTAGAACCCTATCCGCTTGGCCGCTGGGGCTGGAACTCAGACTCAACTGTACAAGTAATGGTCGAAGCCGAACGCCGTGTATATGCCGACCGTGCCAAGTTTTTGGGCGACCCCGATTTTGTGAAAGTACCCATCAAACAACTCACCTCGCCCGACTATCTACGCCAACGCTGGGTCGATTTTGATTTTAATAAAGCCACCGAAAGTAAAAATGTAAAGGGCGGTAATATTGCTGGCTACGAAAGTACCGAAACAACGCATTTTTCGGTGGTGGACAAAGACGGAAATGCTGTATCGATTACGACTACTCTCAATGGCAGCTATGGTAGCCGTGTGGTAGTGGCTGGGGCTGGTTTTTTGATGAACAACGAAATGGACGATTTTAGTGTCAAGGCTGGTGTACCAAATATGTATGGGTTGGTCGGCAATAAAGCCAACGCCATCGAGCCTAATAAGCGCATGCTGTCGTCGATGACCCCTACAATATTAGAAAAAGACGGCAAACTACACTCTGTTTATGGTACACCTGGCGGCTCTACGATTATTACGTCGGTTTTTCAGACCATTCTCAACGTTGTCGAACACAATATGACGATGCAGCAGGCTGTCAATTCGCTACGGTTTCATCACCAATGGCTGCCCGACAAGACGGTTTTTGAAGCAGGTGGATTCTCAGAAAATACTGTAAAAAAACTACAAGCGAAGGGATATATATTAGAAATGCAAAAAAACACAATTGGTCGTATGGACTGTATTTTGGTACGACCAGATGGCTCACTCGAAGGCGGCTCAGACCCCCGTGGCGATGATACGAGTGTAGGGCATTGACCGTTTTTTTTAAGGAAGCCTTCGCTTCGAGCGAAGGCTTCCTTTGCTCGAATAATTATTCATTTTATCTAAAAATAGATGCTGCGTACTAACTACTATTGCCTACTTAATGCTTTGCTTTTTTTGTGTGTTGCTGGCTCTACATCTGCCCAAAAGATAGAACCATTACGGCAAAAAATACAGCAAATTGTTGCCACAAAAAACGCTACGGTGGGTGTTTCGATTGTTGGTCTCGACAAAAAAGATACATTGTCGATAAACGGCGATAGACATTGTGCGATGCAAAGTGTCTTTAAGTTTCATATTGCGTTGGCTATATTGTCTGATATTGACAAAGGGCGATTTGCGCTCGACCAAAAAATAAATATCCCCAAAAAATACCTTTTCCCAACTTTTTACAGCCCCATCAAAGACAAATATCCCGATGGCGCAACGCTCACACTGGCCGAAATTATGCAATATACAGTTTCGCAAAGCGACAACGTTGGCTGTGATGCACTACTGAGATTGATTGGCGGCCCGCATATAGTGAACGATTACTTTGTGAAAAATAATTTTAAAAACATCGCCATCAAAATCAATGAAGAAGTGATGCAGAGTAATTGGAATTTACAATTTCAGAATTGGACAACCCCCAAAGCGGCCAATGCGTTGCTGGCGGGTTTTTATGACAACAAACAAAAACTACTTTCTGAATCGAGCCATGCTTTTATTTGGACAACCATGAAACAAACCGAAACAGGTAAAGATAGGCTCAGGGGGCAGCTACCAAAAGAAACCGTGCTGGCTCACAAAACTGGCTGGTCGGGTACAAGAGATGGTATAACGGCGGCCGTGAACGACATAGGGATAGTTTTTTTGCCAGATGGTTCACACTTTTTTATAAGCGTTTTTGTAACCGACTCGAAAGAAAACTTTGAAGTAAACGAAAAAATAATTGCTGACATTGCCAAAGCGGCCTGGGACTATTTCAGTACAAAACAAAACACAAAATAGCAGAACTTTTTTGTGGAAAAATCTATTGTAAAGTAGCACATTTAACAGACATTTAGACCAATAATGAAAAGTAGCTATACCAACCTAATTGAACAAACTTTTGAGTTTCCGACTCTTGAATTTAATGTTCAAAATAATGAATTACAGTTTAATAATGTACCTCTGATGGACATTATCCACGAGTACGGTACGCCGCTCAAACTGACATATTTGCCCAAAATCGGTGAACATATTGGTAATGCGAAATTTTATTTTAAAAATGCCTTCAAACGCCACAACTACAAAGGTTCTTACACTTATTGTTATTGTACCAAGTCTTCACATTTCAATTTTGTGTTGGAAGAAGCCCTCAAACACAACATTCACGTCGAAACTTCGTCGGCTTTTGATATTCCGATTTTGATGGAAATGTACCGCAAAGGCAATATTTCAAAGAGCACCTATATATTATGTAATGGCTACAAGCTGCCTGTTTATAAGCAATATATCAGCGAGATGCTCAACGAGGGCTTTAATGTAGTGCCAATTTTAGACCATTTAAGCGAAATTGACCATTATGCTCAACACGTAACGACCGATAGGGAAATCAGTTATGGTATCAGAATTGCGACTGACGAAGAACCCAATTTTGCTTTTTATACCTCTCGGCTCGGTGTGCGATACAATGATGTAAATGAATTATATCGAGAAAAAATCGAACCAAATCCGAGATTTAAACTAAAAATGCTGCACTTTTTTATCAATACGGGCATCAAAGACACGGCCTACTATTGGAGCGAACTGACACGGTTTATGTTTAAATATTGCGAAATGAAAAAGATTTGTCCCGACCTCGACTCGATTGACATCGGTGGCGGGCTACCGATTCAGACCTCGTTGCAGTTTAACTACGACTACCAGCAAATGATTGACGAAATCGTAGAAAATATACAATGGATTTGTAACAAAAATGACGTACAAGTTCCGCATATTTTTACTGAGTTTGGCAGCTATACGGTTGGCGAAAGCGGTGCGGTGATTTATGAAATTATTGACAAAAAACTACAAAACGACAAAGAACTTTGGTACATGATTGATGGCTCGTTTATTACGCACCTGCCCGATGCTTGGGGTATGAACCAAAAGTACATCATGCTGGCCGTCAATAACTGGGATAGTGCCTATCACAAAGTAAACCTCGGTGGCCTGACCTGCGACTCGCAAGATTTTTATAATACCGAAATGCACAGTGCCGATTTATATTTGCCTATTTTTGAACAAGACACAGAGCGTCAGTACATTGGGTTGTTTCATACAGGTGCATACCAAGAGTCGTTGGGTGGCTATGGTGGCGTGCAGCACTGTCTCATTCCAGCACCCAAACACGTACTGGTGGACAGAGACGAAGCGGGTAATATAGTTACAAAGCTCTTCGCCCCGCAACAAAACAGCGAGTCGATGTTACATATTTTGGGCTACGGCACACAGCAAGCCACGGAGCCAAAAGAGCGTGTTTTTGAAGAAGAAGAAATAGAAGAACTGGCACATAGCTGACGTTATCACGTAGCGAATAGTGAAAAATGTTATAATTAGTTAATAATCAAAATGTTGTTTGAATTTATATAACTACTCCATGAAAAAATACTTGCTAACAATACTATTGATGACCATTGTAGGTTTTGCATTTGGGCAGTCAGAAAAAGCCATAGGTAAGACCGTTGCAGATAGCTTCGAGATAAATTATAATGCCAATAACTTTGAGGCAATATTTAAGTGCTTTTCGCCCGAAATGCAAAAAGCACAGCCACTCGACCAAATAATGGCGTTTTTGGCAGGGCTAAAAGCGCAAGCGGGAAAAATATCAAGCAGAAAGTTTGTGAATTATGAAAAAAGCTACGCTTCATACAGGACAAACTTCGAGAGGGCGTTGATGGCAGTCAATATTTCGGTCGATAATAATTCTAAAATAAATGGGTTACTTGTCAAGCCATTCAAAGAAAGTAACTTGCCAATATTAGTTCGTAATAGCACAAAGCTGGTACTACCATTCAGAGACGAGTGGACTGTTGTTTGGGGCGGCGACACAAAAGAGCTTAACTATCATGTCGAAAGCGAAGCTCAAAAAAACGCCTTTGATTTTATTGTTACCAACGGCAAGGGAAATTCGTATAAAACTGATGGAAAAACAAACGAAGACTATTACGCTTTTGGCAAAGACTTGATTGCACCTTGTGATGGCGAAGTCGTGCTGGTGGTTGATGGAATAAAGGACAATGTACCAGGAACGCTAAACCCTATTTATGTGCCTGGCAATACGGTTATCGTCAGAACGCAGAACAACGAATATTTGTTTTTTGCTCATTTTAAGCAACAGTCAATCGCAGTAAAACAAGGCCAAAAAGTAAAACAAGGCCAGCTACTTGGGCTTTGCGGCAACTCTGGTAATTCGACAGAAGCGCATTTACATTTTCATATTCAGAACATAGAAGACATGAACTCGGCGACTGGCGTAAAGTGCTACTTTGAAAAAATACAGGTAAACAACCAAACCAAAACAGATTATTCGCCGATTCAGAAAGAGAAAGTAAGTAATTAAAAATAATTATAAACAATAATGGAACAACAAACTACTACTGCACGAGTGGCTCTCAAATATGGCGTTATTACGGCCATTGCCTCTATTGTTTATATCACGATTTTATACGTGAGTGGTCTATACACCAATAACAGCCTACTTTCATTGATGTACGTTATCTTGATTGTGGCTATGATTGTGGCTATGAAAGAATTTAAAGAAGACAATAACGGTTTTATGAGTTATAGCCAAGGACTTGGTATTGGTACATTGATGGCGGCAGTATCTGGTTTTATATCGGGTGTTTACAATTATATTTATACCAGCTTTATTGACCAAACCATTACACAACAAATATTGGATAAAGCCCGAAGCGGTATGGAAGCACGAGGCTCTGACGAGGCTCAAATAGAAGCTGGTATGGCGTTCATAGAAAAAATATCAAGCCCAGGCTTTGGCTTTGCTATCGGCATCATTTCGAGTATCATTGGGGGCTTTATTATTGCCTTGGTTGTGTCGGCAATTATGAAAAAAGACAAGCCTGTTTTTGACTGAGGTATCACCGAAGCCTTCGCTCAAAGCGAAGGCTTCGGTTTCTAAAACTCAAACCGTATCGAAGCCCAGTTATTGAGTGTTTCTTGGCAGATTTTCTTTAGCCCACATTCAGCCGCTTTTGCTGTAATATCGTTGGCATCAAATTCATAAAAGCCACTGACTACGAGCGTACCGCTCTGTTTCAGAAACTTGATGTAGATAGGTATTTCGGCTAATAATATATTACGATTGATATTGGCCAGTACAATGTCATATTCGCCTACTGGACAGTCGTTGATAGTACCCTGAAAAACCTTAATGTGGTGGCAGCCGTTGAGTTGAGTGTTTTCGATGGCGTTTAAGTACGCCCATTCTTCTATGTCAAAGGCTATAAGTGAATTAGCCCCCAACTTCTCGGCCAGTATCGCCAATATACCTGTGCCGCTGCCTACGTCTAATACACTTTTATCTTCGTGGTCTATATTCAGTTGGTGCGCCATCACCATCGTTGTTGTTTCGTGGTGGCCCGTACCAAACGACATCTTAGGGTCAATCACGATGTCGTACTCAAAAGTGGGGTCGGGTGCGTGGTACGAAGCTCTTATGCGTACTCTGCCAGCTACTTCTATGGGCTGGTAGTTGCGCTCCCATTCATCGTTCCAGTTTTTAGTTTCAAGGGTTTCAAAGCTATATGAAATCGTTGTTAGGGCTTGATAGCGATCAATAATATCTTTGAGTTGCTGCTGGTCAAAATCACTTTCTGGCACATAGCACAGTAGTTCGTTGTCGTTTTCTACAAATGAGTCAAAGCCAATCTCTCCAAGTTCGGCTATTAGTATTTCATTAAAATCGGCGTCAATCTGTAATTTTACTTCTGTATAAGTTATCATTTGAGTGGGAGAGTATGGTTTTATAAAAAAAGATGTCGAACTGTTGTGCTAACAGTTTGACATCTTTTTGAAATCAAAAGTCAATATTTTTTTATAATTCTTCTACTTCTTCGGGTTCTAAGGCGGTTTGTGCTTTTGTTATTTTAGAGTCTGTATGTTTGGCTTTAAATTTTTTTACTTGGGCTTTCAATGCCTCCAATGCTACATCGGTAGCTTCTTCAAAAGTTTGGCCATGTTCTTTGACGAACAACTCGCCGCCTGGTACTTTTATTTTTACTTCTATTATCTTATCTTTGAGTTTACTATTTTCGCTTTTGTCTAATTTTAAGAATACTTCGCCTCCTGTTATTC
>JAYVJH010000577.1:0-4055 GCA_043769455.1 Runella sp.
ATTACGCCTGTATTGGTTGGTTTTACGATGGGACCCGAGGTATTGGGTGGACTTTTGGCTGGTGTAACAGTATCGGGTGTGTTGATGGGTATGTTCCAATCTAACGCCGGTGGTGCTTGGGACAATGCCAAAAAATCGTTTGAAAAAGGTGTAGTTATTGACGGACAGACCTATTACAAAAAATCTGAACCGCACAAAGCCTCAGTAACAGGCGATACTGTCGGCGACCCGTTCAAAGATACGTCTGGACCATCGATGAACATTTTAATAAAACTGATGTCAATCGTTTCGTTGGTCATTGCACCGTATATTGTTGGTATTGGTGCAGACACAGAGACAACCCACCAAGGCCACGACCACGCAGCCATGATGGAAAACAAAATGGTGGACATAAAAGTGATAAAAGACGAAAAAGGCGGCACAATAGAAACCGCTGGCCTGAAACTCAACATCGGTGGCGGCTCAAATCCCATCGAAATAGGACTATTGGATTTTATTCAGTCGGCCAAAGCCGTTGATAAAACTACTTGGTTTGACTTCGACCGTCTGACTTTTGAAACTGGAAAATCAATCCTAAAACCAGAGTCAGCCGAGCAGTTGGGTAATATTGCACAGATTTTAAAGGCATTTCCAACCACCAAACTCAAAATTGGCGGCTATACTGACAACACTGGCAAGGCCGATGCCAACCTCAAACTCTCTGCCGACCGTGCCAAAATGGTTGAAGCCGAATTAGTTAAATTGGGCGTAGCCGACGACCGTTTAGATGCAGAAGGCTATGGCGACCAATATCCAGTAGCCGACAATACTACCGAAGCAGGTAAAGCCAAAAATCGCCGTATATCAGTACGAGTTACCGACAAATAAAATCCAATCTTGTTTATATTACCAAAAAGAGTCTCTTATCGTTGATGAGGGACTCTTTTTTTGATGATAGTTTGATTATAGACACAAATGTCAATAATCGTCAAACAGCTATAAACACCTGCCGACTAAAATCATCTTTACTCAAAACTGTATCAAACCCTCCCACAGATTCTCCTGCGTGCTTATTTACGCCCGAATAAGATAAACTGGCTTCCTCATAACGTCTAAATTTGAAAACGGCATCGTTCATTAAACTACTGTTGAACACCCCTAAACCCACCAATAAATCAAAATCTTTTATGCCCAAACCTGTTACTTTCTTGAACAAATCTGGCTCTAATTGAGTGATTACGTCTTTCAAACTATTCTCTCTTTTGTCTGTCAAATACATGAATACGGGTATTCTGGTGGCAAATTTAATGAGTTTCTCCTGTATCTGTTTGCGTAAAGTTTTATACTCTTTTTCCTCGTCTGTTAAATTCTTTTTTTCTTTCTCGTCCAAATCTCTGTCATTGGCTTCTGCTTTGGTTTTCTTGACCGATTCCGATTTATTGACAATGGTCTCAATGTCTTGATTCAAACTTCTGAAACCTTCGATATTACTCAATGCGTCCATTGCCGCTTTGTTATTCATCAGCTTTTGGAGAGTATTATTGTCGACATTAACCAGCAAAGCGCTTTCCCAACGTCTGGCCAAAAGCGTAGCTGTTGTGCCACTCATTGCCAGGTCCAAAATGCCTGCGGCATCAATGGCTTCCATTGTACTGCCATCATAAGCCAGCACGGGCAAAAAGTGGATAAATTCATCAACTTTCTTTTCTGGATTGGACTCATTTACGTCCAGACGGCAACTGTAATCTGCAATTTGACGTAAGGCACGGTCAGGGGCAAAATCAAAAACGTAGCAAAGTTCTTTGATTATATCCTCTTTATTAGGAGAAATATTATCTGGATTTTTGACCGTCCAAGGAGTTTGAACTCTAAATGCTGCTTGAAAGTATGTTTCTGGGCTTGTCAAGTTTCGTAACATCAAAATACCACCCCACGGCTTTACGGATACGCCCGTGGTCAGTTTTCCGCACGATAAAGTGATAGTTTTCGATTTCAGTGGGTCATTCATGGCTTTCAAAACGGGCGGTAATGCTTCTACACCAATGCCCGCTTTCGATCCTGCGGCAACGATTATTTCATAGTCATCATAAAAAACATTTTGCCTTTTCATCAATAAATTCTTCATCGCAAAGCACGAAGCAACATCGGGTAAAAACCAGAAAGTGTGTGTCAGATTGCTCAAAAGCCTTGAATCTGAAAAAGGCAGGGGCGGTTTTTTTGCCCCTAATTTCAAATTATCGTTGGTGGTTTCTTGCAATGACCCTCTAATCAAATCCAACCATTTTTGTACTTCATTTTCATATATAAATTTAGCGGTTGCCCCGTTGTCTTTTGCCGAAAAAAATACGTTCAAATCAAACTCGTTGTATTCGCCGCCTTTGGCTATTTCTATAATAGCATCGGGCAACTGATAGGTCATCATCACCATTTGGGGCAATGATAAATAGGGGTTGGGTTTTGTACTATCCGACCAATTTTCTTTAGCTCTTTGTTCGTCCGAATACGTCCAATTAAAAATTTGTTCTTCAATAAATTCGCCTGTTGCAATGGCCCGAAAAGGAGTACCCGACAAATATAAATAATGATTGGTTTTGATAGTCATTGACAAATTATCTTCATTAAAATAGTCCATTCCTACGCCATCGGCATACGCTATTTCTTTTTTGTCTTCGGCTTCAAACAATTCTTTGGCAGTTTCTCGCCATGCCCCGTAGTGGTATTCATCAAAGATTACACAGTCCCATTTTGTTTTATGTACCCATTCATTTCGAGATTTTATACCTCCAACTTCGTTTTTACCCAGATAATCTTGAAACGACCCAAAACAAACGTATGGCTTTTTTGGGTCAATAATCTCATTTCCTTTTTTCGTAATAAATTGCCAACCTTCAAAATCAACGTGGCCATTGAGGTCATCGTCCCACGAACTTTGTACTGCCGGCTTGAAAGTGAGTACCAACAATTTTGTCCAACCCATGCTTTGGGCTAATTTATAAGACGTAAAAGTTTTACCAAAACGCATTTTGGCATTCCACAAAAACCGTGGCGTTTTCTCTGGGTTTTCTCGTCTCAAATCACTAAAATAGTCCTGTGTTTTGGCTATGGCATCGGCTTGCTCGGGACGTAGTCCAAAATCATCAGAACGATTGTCGTCATTCTCAAAACCGTCTCTTATGGCTACAATCGCAGATTTTATATCTTTGATAGTACACTTAAACCACTCGCCTTCGGTGTTGATGAATCCTTTTTTGCGTAAATAACGATGCACCTCTTTGTCTGAAATAGCGCTGCCGTCTGACCGCATCGCTGATTCTTCCAAAACAATACAATAGGGCAATTTGCCTGGGCGAAGTGTGGGATATTGTTGGGCAACTCGTTTCTGAACGCCCACCGTGGTATAGCCTATTTTTAGTTGGTCTTTGTATTGTAGATTGGTGTCCTCGTAGGCATAGATTTGCGGTTGTACGGGCGGACGCTCCTTGAAGAGTTCTTTGGTCATGGTGTTGGTTAATTTTAGATATTTGATATTTGACAATTTTTTTAAAGTTGTCAAATATCAAATATCATCGTCTAAATTCCATCTGGGCGGAATATCAGAATTGTTCTCACTGTTATGAAATCGTTTGTATTCGTCTTTATTGCCAAACCACTCCAAAACCTCATCTTTTTGTAATTTGGTCGGTTTATCAATCAAAATCCGTTGATACGAACTCCATTCATAATCTCTAAAATTAGCAACGATTCCATGTTTTTGAGGATTTGCATGAATGTAATGAATCAAATTTGCAAAATACACCTCATCATCGACCAATGCCCGCTTAAAAGACGTTTGAAACAATGTACCAATTCTATCCTGCTGTTTGTTATATGCCATGGCATACGACTGAAAAAATTTGCGAAATTGATGGCTAACGATTTCGTGTACATTTTTTTGCTGTCTGCGTTTTGCCAATATTTTTTCTGGGTTTAATGTTGCATATAGAGTGCGACATAACTATTCAGAAAGCTGAATAGGACTTTTCCAGAAAATGATATTCCAGAAATCTTCTATCCATTTTTCAGCAAATGATAAAGAA
>JAYVJH010000578.1:0-6199 GCA_043769455.1 Runella sp.
TTCTTTATCATTTGCTGAAAAATGGATAGAAGATTTCTGGAATATCATTTTCTAGAAAAGTCCTATTCAGCTTTCTGAATAGTTATGTCGCACTCTATAATTAGAATTATTTGTGTTTTTATGGTGTTTTGCAAACAACTAAAATTAAATAAAATGATACAGATTAAACAAAAAAGAGTCAAATTAGACAATGGTAAAACCGTTATCGTAGATGTTCCAGCAAATCAAAATGGTAAAGACCCCTTTAAAGAAGCTGCTCGTTTGATGAGTAAAATCCCTAATCTCCAACCATGCGACTAATCTTAGCCGATACAGGAGTTGTCAGTAGGCGATTAAGTGAAAACAAACCCATAACTGATGCTTTCGAGTACATTGGAAAAGACCGAATTGTAGTTAGTTCAGTTACAAAAATTGAGTTATTCAACTGGGTCAATGGTTATAAATCTGAATTAGGTGAAAAAGGATATAGAAATTTAATTGCCGAAATAAACAAGTTTCCTGTGATTCAGCTTGACCGAAAGGTATCATCTATTGCCGTTGATTTGTCCAAATATCATTTTTCAAAAGTTGCAGATTTACTGATTGCTTCAACAGCTTTACATCACGGAATTGAGATTTTTACAGTCAATTCCAAAGATTTTAAAAATATAAAAGGTGTTGATTTATATAATCCACCAAACTATTCAGAAATCAAAAAAACTTTATGAAAAATATGTTCATACAAAAAAGTAAGTCCAGTAGCTCAAAAGGAAGTATCTGTTCAAAACTAATGTGGTATTTTGATAACTCGCTGGCTTATAGCACTGTATTCACTCACCACTACTTAAATTGTGATTTTTGCTTTCAATAATCTTGCCTTTTTCTTAAACTCTGCGTTTGTTTTTGCTTCATTTTCTTCTGAAATCTGTTCTAAAATGCTGTTTAAAGTTCGATTTGTGTATTCATACAGTTGCCCCTAACTACAATATTGCTACCAGTTCGAGTTCAAAAGTCAAATCTTTACCAGCCAGGGGGTGGTTGGCATCTACCGTTATTTGGTCGTCGGTGAGGGCTACTATCGTTACTGGTACTGGGTTTGGGTTTCCGTCTTCGTGCATATTGAGTTGGCCGCCAAGTTCGAGCGGAATATCGCTTGGTATTTCAGACCGATTGAAAGAAAGTATTGCTTCTTCTTGCGACAGCCCGTAAGCTTCTTCGGCAGGTATGTGTATCGTTTTTTTTGAGCCAATACTCATACCCGTAACGCCATCGTCAAAGCCTTTGATGACCATGCCCGAACCGAGTAGAAACTCAAGTGGCTCACGCCCTACCGATGAGTCGAAAAGTGTGCCGTCTGTGAGTGTACCTGTGTAATGTACCTGTATAGTATCGCCTGTTTGTGCAATCGAAATCATTTGATTTGTATATTGTTTGATAAAAAATAAAAAAAGCCTGATAGATTTATAAAATCTATCAGGCAGTACAAAGGAACGTATTTTTATTGAAATCCAAAAACTAAGCCATAAAAAACACTGATTGGAGCGGAATATTTATTGGGGAATGGTCTGCGTTGGTTTCCATGATGTCGGCCATATAAGCCCACCATTTTTGCATAATTGGGTCTTTGGGCAAATCACCGAGGGCTGCCGATTCGATTATGTTTAAAACCCCAAAAAGAATGTTGGTTTCATCGTCCAAAAAAATTGAATAATCGGAAATCGCTGCCGTTTTGAGTAGTGTATGTAGCTCTGGCCACAAAGCATCGTGCCGACGTTTGTATTCGTCGGCACAACCTTCAAGTAGTTTCATTTTAAAACCAATTCTGGGCATTTGTTTATTTACATTTCAACTCATAGCTAAACACAGTCTCTCTTCCCAACGTATCGGCTCCCATTTTTATTTTGGCAACTGATTTAATGGGTATATTTTGAGCGTTGTATTCATAAGTTATGTCATATTTAGTACCGCCTACTTGGTACATAGTAGGGTTGTGGCGGCTTGGTACTCTACCTCTGAGCAAGTCCACGAGTTGTATTCCTTTCGAGAACGTATATAGATTGGGTTTGGTGTCGTATGCCATGTATTCGGTCAGTATGCTGTCTCTGGTTGTCATTGGCACACGTACAGACCACGTTTTGGCGTTGCCTAAGCTGTCATATTGCCAGCTATACGACCCACCAGCAACTGATTGTAATTCTGATATTCTTTTTTTATCGTCATACACAACACTTAATGAATCTTGTAAACGAGGGCCTGAGTTAAACACTCTATACTGTTGAATAGCACTAACTGTGCTGTCTTCGGCATAATCGACTTTGTAGATGTAACTTTGGTCTCGCTCGGCGATATTTGTTTCGTTAAACTCTGTCAGGTAGCCACTTGCGTTGTAGTCAAAACTATAACGTTTTAATATACGGTTTGCAGTTTGGCTGCCACTGTATTCTATCATTCTTACGAGGTGGTTTATTGAGTCATACTCATAAGAACGGTACAGTACGTTGTTTATTTTTTCTAATAATACAACGCACGGCGATACTGGTGTTGTGTCTATTTGGGTGCTATCATCTGGATTTATGTCGTCCGATGGTTTGGGCTTGCAACTATCTATACTCACTAATGCGGCAAGTAGTAGGAAACAGAAAATGAGGGCTTTATTAGGCATAATAGTATCAAAAATGAGTAGTTTTATATTCAAAGATAGTTACTGGTAGCATAGCATCAAAAAAAATGCCAGACTGTTCGTTTTACCAAAATAAATTTTAATAACTAATTTTTAGACTCAATAGCTCAATATAGTAACCCAACAATCGATCAACTACTTATGTAAAGACCTCTTAGCGGTTGCGTCAAGGCACGCTTCTTTGAGAGCCTCGGTATAGGTTGGGTGTGCGTGTGATATACGAGCAATGTCTTCGGCAGAAGCTCTGTATTCCATCGCCACAACGGCCTCAGCTATCATATCGGCAGCTCTTGCACCTACAATATGCACTCCCAATATCTCGTCTGTGTCTTTGTGTGCCAGCACTTTTACCAATCCATCGGTATCCATACTTGCGGCGGCTCGTCCCAAGGCTTTGAAGTTGAACGTACCCATTTTGTATGGAATAGTCTTGGTTTTGAGTTCTTCTTCGGTGTAGCCCACAGCCGCTACCTCGGGCCAAGTATAGACAACATTGGGAATGAGCAAGTAATTGATATGAGGTTTTTGGCCTACAATCGTTTCGGCTACATAGATACCTTCTTCTTCGGCTTTGTGAGCCAGCATAGCACCACGCACTACATCGCCGATAGCATAAATGTTGGGTATATTGGTCTGAAAAGTATGTTCATTGATTTCTACCTTACCTCGTTTATCAGCTTCTAAACCTGCATTGGCTAAGTTTAAGCCATCAGTATAAGGCCGCCGACCGACACACACCAAACAATAGTCGCCTGTGAAGGTTACGACCTCACCTTTTTGATTTTCGGCAGTTACCGTTACATCTTCGCCATTATTGACTGCACCCGTTACTTTGTGGCTAAAATAAAAATCGACACCCATCTTAGCTATCGAACGCTGTAACTCTTTGCCCATGGTTCTATCCATAGTCGGAATCATGGCATCGGCATATTCAACAAACGACACTTTTACGCCCAAACGTGCATAGACAGAACCTAATTCTGCCCCTATTACACCAGCACCAATTACGATGAGGTGCTTGGGCATTTCAGCCAATGTCAATGCTTCGGTTGAGGTGATGATTCGTTTTTTGTCCAACGGAATATTTGGCAACGATGATGGTTTTGAGCCAGTTGCAATCACAACATTAGTGGCTGTAATGGTTTCGTCGCCAGTTTCTTTGCTTACCTTGACGGTATTTTTGTCAATAAACGACCCCATTCCTTGATAAACAGTGATTTTGTTTTTTTTCATCAAAAAATCAACTCCTTTACAAACTTGGCTCACTACGCTTGTTTTGCGGCTTATCATTTGCGTAAAATCTACTTTGAGGTTGTCGAGCGCAATACCATGCTCCTTGAAAGTATGGGCGGCATTATAAAAATGCTCCGATGAGTCCAGCAACGCTTTTGATGGAATACAGCCCACGTTGAGACAAGTGCCTCCAAGGGTTTTATATTTTTCGACAAGGGCGGTTTTTAGCCCCAACTGAGCGCAACGAATGGCGCAAACATAGCCACCCGGCCCCGAACCGATAACGATAACGTCGTATTGCATTCTTATTTTGGTTTGTTTTGGTTGTTTATTGTGCTTATCTTCAATTACTGTTTTTGTGGTAGTGGCTGTCAACAGCCATATTGATTATTATTCAACTCTTATTTCAGATTTTTTAAAATCTATGCAAAAATGATGTTCCCCCAAAAAATCAAGCCCGAGTACTCCGTCAAATTCAACCAAAACATGATGTGCAAAAAAATCGTACGCACAAATTTCTATGTTGGTTCGAGTAATACCCAAAGCTGTAAAAGAAGGTACATGAAATACATACGCCTCAATAACGCCGCTTGCTGTTTCCAGATACTCTGTTCTGAGTATGTCTTTAAGTTCAAAACCAGCTATGAGCAAAACCGTGAGGTCGATGGTAGTATGCGATCACCAGTATCGAGAGCCGATGAAAACCCATGATTGGGAAATTGACATTTGATGATAACAAGACCGTCGGGTATTTCTCGTTTAAAACGCTCAATTATCATAACAAAAACAATTTATTTTTTACAATTTTACCTGTAAAAACACAAATTGTAAAATTAACATTTTGCCGTAATTCGCTTGCCTTATAAGCCAACTCCCTCTTATCTTTACTGGCAAAAAGTACAATACCACTTACGAGTTTGCTTACAATAGAGCCATTGATTTCGGGTTCGGACAATTTAGGGTTGCCTATCAGAACCCATTGATTAGGGTAAATATCACGAATTTGCTCAATCGTTATTATTTCCATATTGCGATGTATCATGATTTTATTCTTTTAAAAATCAATAAAACTTGTGTCGTCAAACCAAATAGTTCAGAGTTGGGCGTACTGCTTACGAGTTCCCAACCTTCTTGTCCCAATTCATTTAGTTTTTGTTCTATAATCTCGGCATTAATTAAGAAGTCGCTTTTATAGCCCCAAATATTTGATTTTTGTTTGAGTATTCTCGTTGTATATTCCCAGATTATCATGACTTTAATTATTTACCATAATGATACCGACATTGTAAAACGTGGATTCGGTAGTCGTAAACTTTGTAAACTATTCGGTGTTCGTCTGTGATACGTCTTGAATGGTAGCCGCTTAAATTTGCTTTCAATGCCTCTGGTTTACCTTTACCTTCAAATGGCGTTCCTTAAACACTCTTTAATCAATTCATTGATGCGTTTGAGTATATTTTGCCAATAAAGATGCTTCCATATCCCAAGATAATTCTATTAGTCAAATAGCAAAGGATACTTTTCAAATTGATTGTTTTTATCACGTTCAATGGCTCTAAGTAGCCGTTCACGGTTACTGTCTGAACTCAGCAAATGTAGTGTCTCTTGAATGGCATTATATTCTCGAAGCGAAATAATAACCGCATCATTGCTATTGCCCCGACTCACAATAACTGTATCGTCATCAAGTGCTACTGCATCGAGTGTTGCTTTCAAGTTAATTCTAAATTGTGTATAATTGACCACCTGCATCATTTTAATTTTTAGACAAGTATAAATATAGGTACTTTTTACAATTACAAACTAACTCCCAGCCACAAAAACGTCTTCAAAAGTCAGCGAAAAGCCGTCTAATAATTTAGAATAAGCCGTACCAGATTCTTCAACCGATGAAAACAAATCGTATTTATTGCCATTGAGAGTATAAACAATGATGGTTTCGCTCAGAGGGTCAATGAGCCAATATTCTTTTACTCCAAAGGCTTCGTAGTCGTTCTTTTTTTCTATGTAATCTCTCACCACAGAGCCTTTGGAGACGACCTCAATCAGCAAATCGGGTGCGCCCATGATGCCTCCCTCGGTTGATAATTGCTGGTTTTGTTTCGATAAAAATATAATGTCAGGCTGGCAAACATTGCCTCGGTCGAAAATCACATCAAAAGGCGCAATAAATACCTCGCCTGCGCTGATATGTTCACTGTAAGCAAATAGGTGGCGGTAAACATATCCCGCAATTCTTTGGTGGATTCTTTTTGGTGATGGCATCTCAATAAGGTTAAAATCTCGTAGTCGTTATTTGAACTACGA
>JAYVJH010000579.1:0-2637 GCA_043769455.1 Runella sp.
CTATTGACCGAAATCATGGAAACGATTGAGGAAGAAGAAGAAATAAAGGTAAAAGAAGAAATAGAAATCGACGAAACCTTTGAATACGGTCTGGGATTAGAAATTAGATTGAATGTAGATGAAATTACAGAAGACGTTATCGAAGAGTTTATTGAAGAATATAACGCTGGTACTTTTGCCCTCGACCCAACTCTCTACTCGTTTGTAACAGAAGACGAGGACGAAGATGAAGACGAATAGTATCTTGAATTGAGCATTACCACACAGGCACGGAGAACACAAAGAGTCTCTGTGCCTTCGTAGTAAAAATACAACTACAACACGTCACTTAAAGTCCTAAAATCAATGCTAATTTCTCTTTTTAAGTCAAAAATACATCGAGTCAAAGTTACACAAGCAGAGCTAAGTTATGTAGGAAGCATTACTGTCGATACCGACTTACTTGATGCCGCTGGTATTTTGCCAGGGGAGCAAGTTCATATCGTAAACAACAACAACGGTGAGCGATTTGTTACCTACACCATTGCTGGCGAGCGTGGCTCTGGCATTATATGTCTCAATGGCGCAGCAGCCCGCAAAGCCGAAGTAGGCGACATTATTATCATCATTACCTACGCTATGTTTACGCCCGAAGAAGCGACTGGCTTTGAACCAAAAATCGTTTTTCCAGACGAAAATAACCGATTGGTCATTGGTGTCTAAACACTCTTTACCTTTTCTTTCAACTGAACTATTTCGTCCCGATAGCGAGCTGCCTCCAAGAAATTAAGTTCTTTGGCTGATGTCTCCATCTTACGCTGTGTTTCGGCGATGAGTTTTTGTAGGTCGCTTTTGCCCATATATTGCACCACAGGGTCGGCGGCGATGCGTATTTCTTCGGGTTCAACATAATAATTTTTGTTGCTGTTTCTCGAATCCATGATTGAAGCCTGTCCCATGATAGCCTCCCTACTTTTAAAAATAGTTTTGGGACTAATACCATTTGCTTCGTTGTATTCCATCTGAATGGCTCGGCGGCGGTTGGTTTCGCTAATGGCCTTTTCCATCGACCCAGTCATGCGGTCGGCATACATCAATACTTTGCCTCTCTCGTTTCGTGCCGCACGGCCAATAGTCTGAATCAACGAGCGAATATCTCTCAAAAAACCCTCTTTGTCTGCATCCATGATGGCCACCAAACTCACCTCTGGCAAGTCGAGCCCTTCTCTGAGTAAGTTTACACCCACCAACACATCAAAAACCCCAAGACGAAGGTCTCTCAAAATCTCGACCCTATCCATCGTTTTTACCTCTGAGTGAATATACCTACACTTTACCCCTACTCTATCCAAATATTTACTTAACTCTTCGGCCATACGTTTGGTTAGGGTTGTTACGAGTACTCGCTCTTCTCGTTTCACACGATCGTCGATTTCAGCCAGCAAGTCGTCAATCTGATTAAGGCTTGGCCGCACATCTATCTCGGGGTCGAGCAAGCCCGTGGGCCTGATAATTTGCTCAACCACCACTCCATCTGTTCGTCTTAGCTCATAGTCAGACGGTGTGGCGCTTACATAAACCGTTTGGCCAGATAGGTCTTCAAATTCTTGAAAATTCAAAGGCCGATTATCCATCGCACTTGGTAGTCTAAAACCAAAATCCACCAGTGCCTCTTTACGAGAACGGTCTCCACCCCACATAGCCCTAATCTGCGGCAGCGTGGCATGGCTTTCATCGACAATCAGCAAATAGTCGTCTGGAAAATAGTCTAACAGACAAAACGGACGCTGCCCTTTTTGGCGATTATCAAAATACCGAGAGTAATTTTCGATGCCCGAGCAGTAGCCCAATTCTCGCATCATTTCCAAGTCAAACTCAGTTCGTTCTTTGATACGTTGCGCTTCAATAAGCCTAAATTCAGTCTCGAAATGACGAATTTGCGTTACCAAGTCAGCTTGAATAGAATCAATGGCTTTGAGCATCACATCTCGACCCGTTACAAACAAATTGGCAGGAAAAATAGCTACAATCGTTTCGTCCTGAATCTTTTTGCCATTTGTTGGATCAATGCGCTGAATGGTCTCTATTTCGTCTCCAAAAAAAATAATTCGGTACGCAAAATCAGCATAAGGAATAAAAATATCGACAGTATCGCCTTTTACTCTAAAATTACCCCGCTCAAAGTCGGCTTCGGTGCGGCTGTATAATATTTCGACCAATTTAAACAAAAACTGATTGCGGCTTAATATTTCGCCAACTGCAATTCTGACAATACTCTGGCGGTATTCTTCGGGGTTGCCCATGCCATAAATACACGATACCGAAGCTACGACCAGCACATCTCTACGGCCCGACATCAAAGCCGAAGCAGTGGCAAGTCGTAGTTTTTCAATTTCTTTGTTTATTGCTAAATCTTTTTCGATGTACGTGCCAGTAGTAGCAATATAGGCTTCGGGCTGGTAGTAGTCATAATAACTAATAAAATACTCAACGGCATTGTTAGGAAAAAACTCTTTGAACTCGCCATAAAGCTGTGCCGCCAGGGTTTTGTTATGACTTAGTACCAATGTCGGGCGGTCGAGTTGAGCTACAACGTTAGCCACCGTAAAAGTCTTACCCGAACCCGTTACACCGAGTAAGGTTTGGGCAGGTTCGTTG
>JAYVJH010000580.1:0-4705 GCA_043769455.1 Runella sp.
GACGACTCGCTTGGTTAGAGTACAGGATAAAGTAAAAAATGGTTCGGTAGTTCAACGGTGCGACGACTCGCTTGGTTAGAGTACAGGATAAAGTAAAAAATGGTTCGGTAGTTCAGTTGGTTAGAATACCTGCCTGTCACGCAGGGGGTCGCGGGTTCGAGTCCCGTCCGGACCGCCAACAAAACGAATAAAGCCTCAAATCACAACGATTTGAGGCTTTATTCGTTTTGTTGTATTCTAATTTGTACCCGTGTTTTAAATTTGGTGTACCCGATTCAAAAAAAGTATATCGTACAGAGTTGTACCGACTTGGTAGTCTGTCAGATAACCGTACACACAAGGGGGAGAACTTACCTTTTGTTATAGTGCGGCTACCCTCCGAACACGAACAAATGATAACCTTAACGGGGTATTATCTTTTGAAGATACTGATATACAAACATTTAGGTCGTTTTCTGTCAAATAAATTTGAGAAAGTGTTTTTGAGTGAAAAGTACCAAACTTACCCTCCCCCAATAAATTAAGAAAAGGTAAGTTTTAGTATTTAATAACTGATTTCCTTAAAACCCTTTTCGACTGTTATTTTTGTCCATTTTTACAAATTTGGATACTTCTGTCTATTAAATTTATACTTCAAAATATCAAATTAAGATAAGTCGCAAATTTATAATTTCTAAATGGCTTGTCTGCTACTATGTTGGTTCTAAAATAGGCAGGGTTTATTCAAATGATATTTTAACTACTTTTTTTGCCCTCAAACAACAATATCCGTAACTTAGCGGCAATAAAACAGATTTGGTAAATATAATATACAGATGACAGTAGGTTTTGTAGTGTCTTTTTTTGATTTCAGAAACGATGTTCGGCGGGTGATTGCCGAGGTGTCCAAAAATCACGATGTTATTATTTTTGGAAAACCCGAACACCGAGACGAAATATTGCGACACCTGCCCGATGGCATTGCGTTTAGGCTCATTGACGAGCGTACCGAAGGTATGTGGAACAAACTCTGGGTGATGTTGTATGTGCTGTTCAAGAAGATTCCAAAAAGTACAGAAAACTTTTTTTTGATGGAACTATACAAGGCTTCAATCACGCCCGACCATGTACTTAAAGCCCAAAACTATCGACTACTTGGCTGGGTGCGGCGGCTACCCAAAGTTATTGCTTATGATTTTTATCTCAATCGACTCAGTTATAAATCCAATACAGATTTATCGGGTATTGACCAGTTTGTAAGTTTTACGGCCATTGCCGATGACTTTTTTCATGCTCGTTTACTAAGAGAAAATCGACCTGTAAAGGTATATGTTTATAGTTGGGACCACCCCTGCAAGCACGTTTGTTTCTCGAAACGAGCGAAATATGTGTGCTGGAACGAGCCACTGCGTCAAGATATTATTGAGCTACAACATATTGCACCACAGCAGGTGAGCGTAGTAGGTGCAAGCCAGTTTGGGTATGTGGTCGAATATCAAAATCTAAAAAATAACATCGCCCGTACTTATGACTTCGACTATGTTTATATGGGCTGCGCCATTGGTGCTTTTGACTTGGTAGCGAGCGAGGTAATGGTCGTACAGTCGGTGGCGGAAGTGTTGGAGCAAACAAATCCAACATGGAAACTCGTTGTGAGGCCGTATCCTGTTCAAGCTAATTGGACTCTATATGAACCACTCCGAAAACTAAAAAATGTGGTGATGGACGACAGTTTCAGAACGCTTGATTTGTCGGTCAAAGATGGGAGTATTTTAGAGAAATTTGAAAAAATAGACAATGCCAAAGCGTTCTTTCATCTCGGAACGACCATGGGATTAGAGGCTTGTTTTACCGATACTCCCTCGTTTATGATTGACTATGGCTACGTTGAGCGAGACGGGCTGAGTCTCTATAATTTTATACATCAATTTCAGAACGACCGACATCTGATTGACCTTGCCCCACAAAATGCCCCAAAATCAGAGGCGGAGTTAGTAGGTGTTTTTCAAGATTTAGATGATAAAAAATATACCGAGCCAAACCATAAAGTTCAAGCACAATATCAATTAAAGTCATTTGAACAATTTGCAAAAAAATTAATCGACTAACATCAATAAGCCCTGAAAGGGGGAGATATGCAAGGATATAGCAACTTGCCCTACAAAATGCCCCAAAATCAGAGGTGGAGTTAGTAGGTGTTTTTCAAGATTTAGATAATAAAAAATATACCGAGTTAAACCACAAAGTTCAAGTACAATATCAATTAAAGTCATTTGAACAATTTGCAAAAAATCAATCGACTAACACCAATAAGCCCTGAAAGGGCGAGATATGCAAGGATATGGCAACGCCATATTATGCGTAATACGACAAGATATGGCAACGCCCTATTAAAAAAATGAAACAAATTCTAATACAAACGGCAACCGCACTCTACGCATTCAAAGACTATTTGTTTAGAGTTTGGGCTATGAATGTGCCGTTTTATGTTGTTCGTAGGTTTTTTGTCAAACAAACCATTAGACGTTTGGGCGAAGGCGGCTTTGTGATGATGGGCGTAGAGTTTAGAACTGGCAAAAACATAACCATTGGAAGTCATTGTTTTATCAATAAAGGTGTACTGCTCGATGGCCGAGGCGGCAAGCTGACCATTGGCAACAACGTGGATATAGCCCAAGAAGCCAACATTTGGACACTCTCGCACGACCCACACAACGACCAGCATAGTGTATGGGGCGCAGACGTAACCATCGAAGACTACGCCTGGATAGCATCACGGGCAACAATTTTGCCAGGCGTAACCATTGGTCGTGGGGCAGTAGTAGCTACGGGCAGCGTTGTTACTAAGAGCGTACTGCCGATGACGATTGTGGCAGGAGTGCCAGCCCGAGCCATTGGCCATCGCAAAAACAACCCGCAATATACCCTTAGTTGGCAGCCGTGGTTTAAGTGAGTTAGGCCAGCACCGCCCGCACCACTTTTCCGCCTACGTCCGTCAGCCGATAGTTACGACCTTGAAATTGATAGGTGAGTTTTTCGTGGTCGAGGCCAAGTAGGTGCAGTATCGTAGCCTGAAAATCGTGCACGTGCGTTCGGCCTGATACTCCCTCATAGCCCAATTCATCAGTTTGGCCATAACTAAATCCTTTTTTGACACCACCGCCCGCCAACCAAACAGTATATGCCCCGGGGTTATGGTCTCGTCCCATGAAGGGTGCAGGTTTGTTGTTGCGGTTTTCTTGCATGGGTGTTCGGCCAAACTCTCCCGACCATACTACGAGCGTAGAGTCCAACAGTCCACGTTGTTTTAAGTCCATCAATAGAGCCGCCGTTCCTTGGTCGGTATCATGGCATTTGTTTCTAAAACCTATCTCCAAAGCCTCGCTCGAACTCGACCCGTGCGTGTCCCAACCCCAATCAAAAAGCTGAATGAATCGTACTCCGTTTTCTACTAATTTACGAGCCAATAGACAATTATTAGCAAATGAAACCTGCCCTTTGGCCGTGCCATAAAGCTGATGAATATAATCTGGCTCAGAGTCAATGTTCATCACCTCGGGTACTTCGGTTTGCATACGGTAGGCGAGTTCGTACTGGCTAATTCTTGTTAATATTTCGGGGTCGCCAAATTCTTTGTATTCCAGTTCGTTTACTTCGTTAATGGCTTCTATTGATTCCTTTCTGAGTTTTCGATCAATACCTTTTGGGTCTTCGACAAACAACACAGGCTCGCCAGCCGAGCGGCATTGTACGCCTTGATAGACCGAAGGCAAAAACGCCGACCCCCAGATACTCTTGCCACCTTCGGGATATTTTCCGCCCGAAGTCAGTACCATGTAGGCAGGTAGGTTTTGGTTTTCGGTACCCAATCCGTAGCTTACCCAAGTACCCATACCAGGCCGCCCCACACGGGCTACACCTGTGTGCATCATCAACTGTGCTGGGCCGTGGTTGAACTGGTCGGTGTGCATGGCTTTCAAGAAACATACATCGTCCACCACTTTCTGAAAATGCGGTACGTGTTCGGACACCCACGCTCCCGACTGACCGTATTGAGCAAATTGTGCTTGCGGCCCCAACATTTTTGGTACGCCCCGAATAAAAGCAAAAGTTTTGCCTTCCAGAAACGACTGCGGACAGTCTTGTCCGTGCCATTTAGCCAAGGTTGGTTTGTAGTCAAAAAGTTCTAACTGGCTCGGCGAGCCAGCCATGTGAATATAAATAACCGATTTGATTTTAGACGGCAGATGTGCAATTCTGGGAGCAAGTGGGTTGCTTTCGGTAATGATCGAGGGTTGTTTTGGAGATGACCCCAATCCGCAACTATCTAATAATGAACCCAATGCAATAGCACCCAGCCCCGATCCACATTGTTTCAAGAAATGGCGACGGGTCTCAAACTGAATCGCATCGTAGTTGGCTTGTTGGTTGTGGTTCATCGAAAATATTGTTTTAATTCTGTGGGGTCAATTCTTCGTAAGTCCAAAAAAGTATTATATTAGCTATCGAACAGGCCAAAATCTATATTTATTGTATTAACACGGAGGCACAAAGAAAAAGAGTTGCACCGATACCTCTCTATATTTCTGTGGCAAATTTTTCAGATTAGAAAATATCTTGATTTTTCAATTCTTAGATTCAAGTAATAAATGCAACTAACGAGGTTATCACAGAACATTTAATTGAAAGACAAAGAAGAAGCGAACTTCCTCCTTGTCTTTACTAA
>JAYVJH010000581.1:0-4594 GCA_043769455.1 Runella sp.
CAAAGCCAAGTAATAGCCAGTATTTCATTGATGGTTGTATGTTTTTATTTTAAACACTTTATTAGCTAATTATAATATTTTTTGTTGTCCGTTTTTTACTATTCACTACTTACTTCTCAGGGTTATAGTCAATCGGTAACATATCGGCGATGCGCTCACTGGCCCAATAACCAATCATTTCGATGGCCGAAGGGTCGGTAATAAGTCCATTTTTATTGACAACAACAGGTCGAGCAAATCGCATTTTGGTAACAGGGTGGGCATCTCTTACGTTCTGACTGGGTAGATTAACGTAAAGTCGCTCATTACTAACTTCAATCGGCAAATCACTAATTAAGAGCTTTTCGGTAGCCGATAGACTCGTTCTCATTACTGTTAAGTTGTTGTTAATGAGATTATTGTTTGTGTAAAAAGACTTATTTTTGTCCCATACATTTGTTCCCCACCAGTCTGTGTTTCTGTCCATTTTATATACCAAAAACTGGTCTTTTTCTAATTTATTGTCGAACAAGCTTTTGAAGAAGAATCGAGAACTACGCTCAAATGTTTCGAGCCTGTTGTTAGTCCAGCGTTTGCGTTCTTTGTCGTCTTTGGGTTTTAGTTCTTCAAATCGGGCTGCACCCAATACCTTAAATTGGGTTTTGGAAATCGAAAATTGCCACAAGTCATAAAAAACCTTATAGCCCAATGCCAAGTTTTCGACTTCGATAGGGCGGTTGGTCTTAGCATTTAATATTCCTTCGTCTTTTTTTTCGTTAAAGTCCACCACCCAGCCGTTCAAAACTTTGCACTTGCTGTAATTGGGGCTATCGCCCAAAAACTGCTCTTCAAATCGGTTATAGTGTCGTTCCCAAACTTTATCTCGCTTGGCCTTGATTTCTATATCGTTGAGCAAATTGGTTAGCGGACTGAGCTGAACATTTAAAGTCTGTGGTTTGTTGTTTTCGAGTACTAAATTTTGTTGAAATGACGTATATCCCAGATACGAAACCACCAACTGCCCGCTACCTGCCGCTACATTGTTGATTATATAATTGCCCTTATCGTCGGTTTGTGCGCCTTTGGTGCTGTTGTTAAAATAAACATTGGCAAACGGCAATGCCTCGTTTGTTTTGGCATCGGTAACTGTTCCCTGTACTACGGTTTGGGCGTTTAGGCCGCTGGCAATGAGCAGCAAAATGATTGGTTTATAAGTCATAGCTGTTAGTTGGTTACATTTGGTTATAATTTTGAAATAACGTAAAATTACTCAAAAAATTATAACTATAAATCTTGCTTATTCGTTGTAATTTTGGTATTCTCTTGTAAATAATTCTATTTCCAGCCGATGTTTTATGAAACGCTATTTTTTTGTATTTTTATTTTTTATTTCAAAGATTACATTTGCCCAAAATATAATATTGCAGGGTAAGGTTTTAGACAGTCAGAGTCAGCAACCTTTGGCTTTTGTGAGTATTGGTATAGAAGGTACTCGGCAAGGTACGGTGTCGGACATTGATGGTAAGTTTACGATTATCGTGCAGCCCCAATCTGTACTTTTGGTGAGTTATGTTGGTTTTGAATCAAAGCGTTTGACGGTGTCAAATTTATACAAGAAACTGATAATCATTGAGTTAATTCAAAAAAATAATGACATAACTGAGGTCGTTGTCAGGCCAAGTCTCAATCCTGCACATCGTATTATCAGACTGGCAGTTGCCAACAAACCCCTCAACGACCCAGAGCAAATAGAGGCATTTAGCTATAACTCATACACCATTGCAGGACTGGCAACGACAGTAACAAACATCAAACCCAGCGACCCCGACAAACTCAAAAAATACAAAGCCGAACGAGCCAAAGAAGCCCTCAAAGAAAAGCCGCTCACGCCTACACAACTACAAAACGACAGTATCATGCGGCGAGTAGTTAGGGAGCTTTTTCGTAACTATCTATTAGTAAACGAAACCCATACCCTGCGGCAATTCCTACGGCCCAATCTGTCCAAAGAAACGATATTGGCCACAAAGCTGTCGGGCCTAACTAAGTCGCCGCTGGCAATGGTGCCAAGCAATTTTCAGCCCTTTGGGTTTTATAAATCTTTTTTTACAATGGTCGATGGCCGCACTTATGAAAGCCCACTCACAAACGGTGCTATCAGACAATACGACTTTGAACTTCTTGATACACTTATCCATGACACCGACAGTACTTTTATTATATCGTTTGCGCCACAAAATGGCAAAAATTTTGAAGCCCTCAAAGGCTTACTTTATATCAATTCAGACGGTTATGCTGTCGAAAACGTAATAGCCGAACCAGCCCAAACAACCGATCGCAAGCTGATTTTTAAACTACAACAAAAATATGAAAGAGTGGGCGGACGGTGGTTTCCAAATCAACTCAATACCGAGGTAGCTATCACGGTCATCAACAACAATAGCTACCTTGACAAAATAGACTCGACAGTAAGCAAATGGACAACCCGCTCGTATGTTTTTAATGTAGATTTTAACAAAAAACTTACAAAGTCTTCATTTTCAGATATTTCACAAGAAATGGACACTACGGCTCGCAACAAACCCGACAGCTACTGGGAAACAATACGCCCCGATAGCTTGGACAATAAAGCCCAAAAAACCTACGAAGCATATTCAAAGTTACCTGAAACTATCAAAAAACAAATGAATCGAAGTGTAAACTCGTTTACAGAAATCATACAGTCGGGTGCTTTGCCTTTGGGTAAATATTTGGAGACACCACTCGACTATTTTCTGGCTGGTGCCAACGAGTACGAAAAATTTAGACTTGGGGCGGGGTTGCGTACTTCGGCACAGTTTTCCAAAAAAATAGTATTAGAAGGGGCGGCAGGCTATGGCTTTGGCGATAAGGCTTTTAAGTATAGCGGGGCTTTTAGGCTCAATATCAATCAATTACAAACTAATTATCTCAAATTGAGCTACCGACAAGACATCGAAGAGCCAGCCAATGTAACTTCGGTTTTTGGTGAATATATGCCCAACTTAATGGCGGCCAGTACGCTACGGCAGTTTATGACTACTCGATTTGACAGCCTGAGCCGCTGGTCGGTAGAGCTGGGTTTGAGGCCACTTCGTAAAACGCAACTCAAACTCTGGGCCATGACCGAAAACCGAAATCCAGCCCGATATGACTATCAGTTTTTGAGCGAAAACACCCAAATACAGACTCGAAACGTAACAAACACCGAAATAGGATTGACCCTAAGATTATCGTCGGACGAAAAACTCAACCGCTCGGGCCACCAAATATATGCCACTGCATTGCCCAAAAGACTATTATTGATACAGGCTTCACAAGCAATAAGTGCGTTGGGCGGTCAGTTGGGGTATTCAAAGCTGCATTTTCAATACATTCAGAGTGTTGTTGTACGTGGTTTGGGTCGAACAGAGCTAAGACTCGAAGCTGCCAAAGTATGGGGCGATGCTTCCTATTTTTATTTGTTCAACGGCAATGGTAGTAGCAATGGCTCAATGCAGATTTTGATTCCTCAAACATTCCAGACTATGGGCTTGTACGAATTTTTGTCCGACCGTTATGTAAATTTATTTTTGTCGCACGACTTTGGCCGTTTGCTCTATCGCAATACTTTCAAATATAGCCAGCCAGAGTTTAGTTTGCATCATTCTGTGGGTTTTGGGTCGTTGCAAAGTGCTGATATTCATAACAAAATAGATTTTAAGACACTCCAAAAAGGCTACTTTGAGTCAGGGATTTTGATAAACAATTTGCTCAGAATAGAATACCAGCGAACTATGTATTTTGGGTTGGGTCTGGGCGTGTTTCGTCGATATGGTCATTATTCGTTACCAGAAAACAACAAAAACTGGAACTTTAGATTAGGGCTTACCGCTTCGTTTTGAGAAGTAAGGTGTCGTGTGTTTACAGTCTGGTGTCGTGAGTTGAGTACGGTGCTGTAAATCAATAAATTGCCAAAATTGAATTACTTTATTATTTTTGTCTGAATGTTCACAAGTGGTTACTTATCAATAGACAGCTTTGGATTTGTTTTAAATGTCTGATTATTAAGTAACTGAAATGTTTTTCGCTATTCGCTTTTCACTATTCACTACTTATGTTCTAAAAATGGCTTGATTTTACTACTTTTTGTAAAACAACAATCCAGCAAGTAACAACCCAATTCCGAAAAGGCTTTCTAAGGGTTTGTCAAATAAAATATAGCCTAAAACAAGGGTACTAAAACAAACATAAAAGAGTTGGGGCAATGGCGAAAGCGGAATTTTGAAAGTCGTTTTTTGTTTATCAATAAAAAAAACACAAAGTACCGTGAGCGTACTCATGAGTTGTAACACAAAACCAGCATAGAGCAATATCGTCTCAAAGGCTCCCGTGAGTGCCAGCGCAGTCGCAATGCCCACATGAACCCATATTGCTCTGACGGGTATTCCGTTGGCGTTCTGGCCTCTCAAAAACCTCCAGCGTGAGTTTTCAACGGCCATGGCCTGTGTGATGCGTGGGCCAATCCAGATATATGAACTAATGGTAGCCACTAACTGCAAAGCAATCAATAAACTTATCCACTGGCTGCTGGTTTTACCCAAAATCGACCGAAAAG
>JAYVJH010000582.1:0-3515 GCA_043769455.1 Runella sp.
TACCAACTTCTTAGAAATGCAAGCACAAGAAAAATGGACGTTCCGTAAAGAAAACGACCGTGTGATTGACATGAAAGTAGTAGAAGATGCCGGCGACTCTGAGACACTCAAACCAGGTATGTTGATTTCGGCACGCCGCTTGCGCGACGAGAACTCATCGCTCAAACGCCACGATAAACGCCTCGCCGTAGCTCGTGATGCACAACCAGCCGTGGCCTCGCCAACGCTGATGGGTATTACACAGTCGTCGTTGGGTACAGATAGCTTTATTTCGGCAGCGTCGTTCCAAGAAACAACCAAAGTGTTGAGCGAAGCCGCAGTACGTGGTAAGCGCGACGATTTGGAAGGATTGAAAGAAAACGTAATCGTTGGACACCTCATACCTGCTGGAACAGGCTCACGCCGCTACCAGCAGCTCATCGTAGGCTCAAAAGACGAGCTGGAGCAGGTAAGCGATGCCAAAGAAAAAGCAGCTTCACGCCGCAAACAGCGTGAGTTTGCAAACTAATTTGAATTTATTACAATAAACGATAAAGCCAACCAGCAATGGTTGGCTTTATCGTTTATTGTATTCTTCAATAATTGTAAATAACTTATTAGGTCTCATAATTAGCTATCAAATTATCGGGTATATTTGCGATAGTGCCAGAGATACCTTCGTCCAACTAATAAATGACTACCCAACAATACATTAACAACCTAAACCAACGATACAGACTCGGCAACGCAACTGAACATACTTTTCGTGGCGACTTGCAGACACTTATCGAAAGTTTAGTGCCAGACATCAGAGCCACTAACGAACCCAAAAGACAGTCTTGCGGTGCACCCGACTATATTCTTACCAAAGGTGAAATACCAGTTGGCTTTATCGAAGCCAAAGACATTGGCGACAAAGACTTATCTGGTGTAAAGAAAACTGGGAATAAAGAACAGTTTGACCGTTATAAAGCATCGCTCAATAATTTGTTTTTTACCGACTATTTAGACTTTCATCTTTACATAGACGGACAATTTGTAACCAAAATTGCCATTGCCGAAATTACAGACAAAGTAATAAGGCCGTTACCCGAAAACTTTGCTGCATTTGAAAACCTCATCAAAGACTTTTGTTCTCACAGAGGACAAACCATAAAAAGCCCTAAAAAATTGGCAGAAATGATGGCAGGTAAAGCCCGCCTTCTTTCTGATATTATTGAAAAGGCTTTGACCACAGACGAAATAAGCAAAGAAGACGGAACGCTGCCCGATAGTACACTTAAAGACCAAATGACGGCCTTTAAGAATATTCTCATTCACGACATTACAGCAAAAGGTTTTGCAGATGTGTATGCTCAAACTATTGCTTACGGAATGTTTGCAGCTCGACTACACGATGCAACTTTGCCCACTTTTAGCCGCCAAGAAGCTGCCGAGTTGATACCCAAGTCAAACCCATTTTTACGCAAACTCTTTGGCTATATAGCTGGCCCAGATATTGACGACCGTATAAAATGGGTGGTGGACAGTTTGGTAGATGTCTTTTTGGCATGCAATGTAGAAGAGATTTTAAAGAACAAATATAAAGTACAGACACAAGGCCTTGCGTCTCAAATGGAAGACCCGATTATCCATTTTTATGAAACTTTCCTGACTGAGTATGACCCAAAACTGCGTAAAGCAAGAGGCGTATGGTACACACCTGCACCAGTTGTAAATTTTATGGTGAGAGCAGTTGATGACATTCTGAAAACCGAATTTGACCTGCCACAAGGACTTGCCGACAACAGCCCCGTAACCCCCAGAGACGGAACTAATACTGGGGGGCTACATCGAGTACAAATACTTGACCCAGCCACAGGCACAGGGGCTTTTTTGGCCGAAGTAATAAAACATATCCATAGAAAGTTTGAAGGACAGCAAGGCATTTGGAGCCGTTATGTAGAAACGCACTTATTGCCACGCCTCAATGGTTTTGAGTTACTAATGGCAAGTTATGCAATGGCACATTTGCAGCTTGATTTGTTACTCAAAGAAACAGGTTATAAAACTCCCTCATCGGGGGCTGGGGCGACCGTCGCTACGGGGCTTCAGCGGTTACGGGTTTATTTGACCAATAGCCTCGAAGAAAGCCACCCTGATACTGCCACACTTTTTGCAAACTGGTTGAGCCAAGAAGCCAACGAAGCAAACCACATCAAACGAGATACACCAGTGATGTGTATTATTGGCAACCCACCATACAGCGGAGAAAGTGCCAACAAAGGCGAGTGGATTATGAAGTTGATGGAAGATTATAAAAAAGAACCAGGGGGAAAAGAAAAATTAAAAGAGCGAAATCCAAAAGCTATCAATGACGATTATGTAAAATTTTTACGTTATGGGCAGCATTTTATAGAAAAAAACGGAAGCGGTATTTTAGCCTTTATCAATCCTCATGGATTTTTAGATAATCTCACCTATCGAGGTATGCGTTGGAGTTTATTAAAAACCTATGATAAAATTTATACCATTGATTTGCATGGCAACGCAAAGAAAAAAGAAATATCACCAGACGGAAGTGCAGATATAAATGTATTTGACATTGAGCAAGGAGTTTCAATAAATTTTTTCATCAAAACAGGAAAGAAAAAAGCAAATGAATTAGGACAAGTTTTTCATTATGACTTATTTGGAAAAAGGGAATTGAAATATGATTTTCTTTCCGAAAACAATCTAAAAACTGTTGCTTATAAGGAAGTTAAAATTGTTGCACCAAACTATTTTTTTGTTGCAAAAGACTTTAAAGGACAAAGCAACTACAATAGTGGGATTTCAATTAATGACTTATTCCCTACTTCAACGAGTGGCATAAAAACTCATAGTGATGGTACTTTAGTGAATTTTGCGAAATTTGAGAACTCAAATCAATTTTATAATTACAGACCATTTGATATTAGAAACATTGAATATGATTTAAGCAAAGTTCAAAGACATAGATTTTCCGTAATGAAACATATGTTGAAAGATAATATAGCAATTATGACTTGCAGGCAACTATCTACTTTTGATTTTCAACATATTTTAATTTCAAAATATTTAGTAGATATGTGTACTGTTTCCCTTCAAACAAAAGAAACAACTTATGCATTCCCCCTTTACTTATACCCTGACAATAACGCACAACAAACCATTGACCAAAACAATGATAGACGACCAAACTTAAACACAGAAATAGTAACCCAAATAGCAAAGAAAATAGGCTTAACTTTTACAACCGAAAAAGAAACTACAAAAGGCACATTTGCACCAATAGACATTTTGGATTATATCTATGCCGTTTTACACAGTCCAACATACAGAGAAAAATATAAAGAGTTTTTAAAAATAGACTTTCCACGTGTGCCGTATCCAATAGACTTGATAGCTTTCCAAAAGTTGTCAAGTCTCGGCAGCCAACTACGCCAACTGCATTTATTAGAAAGTCCAACGGTTTCAACCTACATCACGCAATATCCTATTGATGGAAACAACGTAGTTACAAAACCTCAGTTTGT
>JAYVJH010000583.1:0-5879 GCA_043769455.1 Runella sp.
ATGGCCGACATACCACAATAACCACCCTCAAAATTGTGCAGCGCAATGGCTTCTTTGTTATGCTGCCAACGAATATGATACTTTACGCCCACATAATTGTTGAGTTTAGAGGGTTTTGAGGCCACAAATTTTCGTTTTAAGAATATGTCTAAATTACTACGTTTGCCAAAAGCACCTATTACCAATTTTGACCAAAATACATTGTCATTGGTCGTAACTTGATCATTATCAATTTCTTTTACAGTTGTTTTTTGTAATAATACGCCGCCCAATTCTTGAAATCGCTTGACTAACAACAAATCTAAGGCATAGCGACTGATACCAAAACCACCTAATCCCAACTCAAAATCAAAGCCCTTGCCCACACAGTCGGATACTTCTAAATGATTGATGTTGGGTAAATTGAGAGATGCTAAATCCAGCCCCAAAGATTGTAAAAAAGGCCAAGATTCGTTACTAATATACTCGCCACAAACACGATGGAACGGGTATTGATTTTTTTCGATTAGCAATACCGACACACCCGCTTGCGCCAGCAAACAACCAGCCGCCAAGCCACCTAAGCCGCCACCCACTATGATAGTATCGAAATCTGTATTTTGCATGAATTGTATCAACGAGCCAATTAAAGTTTTACTGCCAATAGCTCGTTTCCTAATAGATGTAAAGCTGTTTCTATTTTTTTTCTCATCTCTGGTCTTGGGTTTCTATGACCTGTTGCGTAGTGTTGCATTTGCTTTTGATTGATACCTGTTATTCGCTCAAAGGCAGCGTTTGAAAATATACCTCTGTAATATTGCAAAAGACTACGCATATCCATTTGATAGATTATTTCATAGCCTCCATTCAAGTCAGCAGGTATTTTTTCGGGGGCATTGTTTTCAACGTACAACCGCAACCCTTCAAGAGCCTCTTTTTTTGCATCTTCTACGGTGTCGCCCATACCATACACCGCTGCCTCTTCGCTATATGCCGAATATGTGCCGTCTTTGGCTCGCTCAATAATGATTTTCAACTGTTTCATTGTAGTTTCTAAGATTATTTCAACTCCATTTGTTTGACCAATGATTTTCTAAGACCCTCACCCATTTCTTTTGAACCATGGTAGGGACAGGTATCGTTTTTCCATTTTTCTGATACATATAGTGGCTTCCAGCTACTCTAACGACCTCCCAGCCATTTTTTTTAATCCAACGGTGAAATTCGCTTGACTTCATTGTTCTACTTTATTTCAAGTGCAAGTTATTAGATTTATTTTCACAAAGATAGAATTATTACTATCTTTTTTACAAAAAACTACTTTCAAACTCTTTTGTTCCTGTTCCGTAGTCTGTGTCCTCATAGGTCAAAGCAATGTCCTGTGAGGACACAAACTATGGGGCAAGTATATGACTATTAACTTATTACAATATTTTTCGTTATCCGTTTTTCACTATTCACTACTTATCAGCCACCGAAAAGCCCACTTCCAGTTTATTCTGGCAGACCTATTATTACTTTTATCCAAAATTGCCCGCCATTCAGTTCGGTTATACCCACGAGCAACCGACAGCGGCGCATCGTTTTTGACAAGGTATGACTTTGAAAACCATTTTGTCAAATATTTTATTAGGATATAAGCCAGCCAATGCCGTTGTAAGTCATTGATAAAGAAACCGATAGTAGTATTTTTTTTCAACCAAACCATTTGATTTATTAGTTCGTGTTCACCGAAATGATGACAAAACAAGGACGAAAAAATAATGTCGGGTTGTGCTTCAAAAATTACTTTTTCATAGTCAGAACAAATCCAAGTAGCCGCTATGTCTGTTTGTTTTTGGCAATAATCAATACATTCTGGTTTGAGGTCAATACCAACAATTTGGTGTTTGATTTGATGTTTGTTCAGCCATTGTTGCACAACCCGCAAGTTGTCGCCACCGCCGCAGCCTATTTCGCAGATTATGATTTCTTTGTTTCTTCCAGTCCCGTTCTTTAATAATAATTTCAGTCCAGCAATCGTAATCTGATGGCCGCCCAGCCACGTATTGATAAAGTTGAGTTCACGTAAGTTTACGACCAAATCAGCAAACGGAATATCGTCTCTGTCCAACAGTTCGGCTTGTGTGGAGCGGTATTTTAGATTCATGCCGATTGTAAAATAAAACTTTCCAAAGTAAGCCCCGGCCCGAAGGCTGCACCAAATACATTGATAGGCTTATTGTCTTGATTGTCAAGTATTTGTTTCAGTACAAAAAGTATAGTAGGCGACGACATATTGCCGTAATCGTTCAGAATTTGGTATGAATGTACCAAGTCGATTTTGGATATAGCGAGACTTTTTTCGATGGCCTCCACTATTTTTTTTCCGCCAGGGTGAATACACCAATCTGTAATATCAGTTTGTGATAATGCTAATTTTTGCGTTGCTTTTGTTACAAAGTCCTTAAAATCGGTTTCTATCAACTGTGGCACGTAGCCTGTGAGTGTCATTTTAAAACCTGAATTAGCAATTTTCCAAGTCATATCCGTTTGTGCTGTAAGCCTTAGTTCTGAATAAAAATTAGTAAATTTTAGTGCTTTCTTACTCGGTTTATGGTTTTCGCCAGCAATCAAAACGGCTGCCGAGCCATCGGCAAATAGCAAGTCTGAAAGTGCCGTATCGGCGTTAAATTCGCTCTGAAAGTGCAACGTGCAAAGTTCGGTACAGACAATCAAGACAACAGCATCGGCATCGGAGGCCGTAATCCAGCTCGCCATTTTGAGGGCATGAATGGCCGCATAACAACCCATAAAATTGACAGAAGTGCGCTGAATCGAAGACTGAAATTGAAAATACGCACACAACTGAATATCCAAACCTGGGGCTTGCATACCCGTACAACTGACCGTGATGAGGTGCGTAGGTGTGGTTTTTTGTCGTTCTAAAATCGGCGAAATAGCGGCCACTGATAGTTTCAAGGCTTCGGTTTCATAGACCGCCATTCGGTCTTGAATTAGGTTTTCTTTAAATTTAAAGCCTTGTTTGTCAATAGGTTCTGAAAAAACATTTAAGACTGAATAACGAGTTTGGATTCCACTTTTGCGGTACAAAAACGACAACTTACGAGCATCGGTAGCATCAAGCGAGTAGGCTTGTTGCATATACTTCAAGATGTTGTCTTGGGGGTGTTTGTGCGGCGGTGTTGCCGTCTGGATGTCTAATAAATATGTCAAAGAGTTGTGTGTAAGTTTTTGCTGCTTGAAATCAATTCAAAGATAAACGAAAATATGTGGTAGTCAAAATATAAAAAATCTAAATGGCCTCACAATCGTTTAGAGTTACTGAAACGTAGCTATGTTATGAAACAAATGATAAAAATAACTTGCGGCTCTCTACTTTGTCTATTTTCAAGTTTGGCGTTCGGCCAGCGAATCGAAAACACAGGGGCTATTCGTAGCCTCAATGGCAGTAGTTACGTTAGGTTGTTGTACGACAACGATGTCTTTACCAAAACCGATACTTACTACACACAAGGATATACGATAGAATGGGTGAGTCCGATTTTAGGTAAAAATCCATTAACCAAAACCTTAATTAGGTTCAAGAACGGCACAACTCGCTACGGACTGGCTTTTGACCATTATGGTTTTACACCAACGAGTATTGAGAGCGATGAAATATTGTATGGCGACCGCCCTTTTGCTTCGTTTCTTGCTATCAAAACATTTTCAATGTCGGTCGATACTATCAAAAAAGCAAGAATTTCAGCCACTTTGAGTTTGGGAATGATTGGCTCAGTAGCTTTTGCAGAAGCCATGCAACGGGGTATTCATAGCCTCATCAATGGCATTAAGCCCCGAGGTTGGCAGTTTCAGATTCAGAACGATGCGGCCGTTACCTATGAACTCAACTACGAAAAGCAACTTTATGCCTACAAAAACGTTTTCATTGTAAACAGCAATGCCCAGCTACGTGTAGGCACGCTCTACAACAAAGCAACGACTGGACTGACGATGATGATTGGCAAAATCCACTCGCCGTTCGCTACTCAAAGTGTCAAGCCGTTTCAGTTTTATTTTTATGCACAACCGCTCATTAGTGTCATTGGTTATGATGCTACTTTACAAGGTGGTTTATTCACAAAGTCGCCCTATACATTGCCATTCGACCAGCTCAATCATACTACTTTTCAGGCCAATGCGGGATTGGTGTTGCAGTACAAAAAACTACATCTCGAATACGCCCAGTCGTATCTCAGCCAAGAATTTAAAAGTGCAGGCTATCACCGTTGGGGCGGTGTCAGAATCGGCGTTTTGTTTTAAAAATCAGAGCAGACAACCAAGCAGCTTGTTTAGTTTGAAACCTAATGGTTGAAAATCGGGTTTTTAATTTTAAACTATGAACTGATAATAAAGATGCTCAACATACAACAAATCCGTAAAGACTTTCCGATACTAAACGAAGTTATCAATGGCCGGCAGTTGGTTTATTTGGACAATGCCGCCACAACCCAAAAACCACAGTCAGTAATTGATGCACTCACAGGCTATTATGAGCATACCAACGCCAATATCCACCGAGGTATTCATCATTTGGCCGAAAAAGCCACTACCGAGTTTGAACAAACTCGCCAGCAAACGCAACGTTACCTGAACGCCCAGTACGTCGAAGAAATCATTTTTACTTATGGCACCACCGACGGTATCAATCTTGTAGCACAGACCTATGGGCGTAAATTTCTGAAAGCAGGCGACGAGATTATTATCAGTACCCTCGAACATCACTCAAACATCGTTCCATGGCAAATGCTATGCGAAGAAAAAGGCTGTATTCTCAAAATTATTCCCATCAACGATGCCGGCGAGTTGCTGATGGACGAATACGAAAAAATGCTCTCTGAGCGTACCAAAATTGTATCGGTTGTCCATGCGTCCAATTCACTCGGTACAATCAACCCAGTGGCTGATATCATCTCAAAAGCCCACGCCGTAGGTGCAAAAGTGCTAATTGACGGAGCCCAAGCGGCCTCGCACATTGAGGTTGATGTACAGGCAATTGATGCCGATTTTTATGTTTTTTCATTACACAAACTTTACGGCCCAACGGGTATGGGGGTACTGTACGGCAAACGAGACATTCTGAACGCCATGCCGCCTTACCGTGGTGGTGGCGAGATGATAAAAGACGTAACGTTTGAGAAAACAACCTACAACGAACTACCCTATAAATTTGAAGCTGGTACGCCCAATATCGGCGACATCGTAGCCGCCAAAGCCGCATTGGACTACATCGAAACCTACGGCAAAACCAATATCGCTGCCCACGAACACGCTCTACTGGTTTATGCCACCGAAGCCGTACAACAGATAGATGGACTGAGAATAGTAGGTACGGCCAAAGAAAAAATTGGCGTGCTGTCGTTTGTGATGGAGGGTATTCACCACGAAGATATTGGCGTAATATTAGACCAGCAGGGAATTGCCGTCAGAACAGGCCACCACTGTACGCAGCCGCTCATGCACCGTTTGGGCATTGCCGGAACTTCACGGGCCTCTTTTGCGGTTTATAATACTACCGAAGAAATTGATATATTTGTAAAAGGTTTGGAACGAGTAAAAAAAATGATGTTATGATAACAGAAACAACCACAACCATGTTACTCACCACAGAAACATTACTCGACAAAACAGAAGTGATGGAATCGTAGTTTGGACAAACTAAAAAAAAAGCCCTGAAAGGGTGATAATATATCAGCGTGGTGCAACGCACTACGAAAAGAAAGGGTGGTAATATATCAGCGTGGTGCAACGCACTACGAAAAGAAAGGGCGGTAATATATCAGCGTGGTGCAACGCACTACGGAATGAAAGGGCGGTAATATATCAGCGTGGTGCAACGCACTACGGAAAGAAAGGGC
>JAYVJH010000584.1:0-2161 GCA_043769455.1 Runella sp.
TTGTTAGACGAATATTTTGAATTTTTGGCCATTCCTAACTTGGCTTTCGACAAACGGAACATTCAACGAAATGCCGAATATATTGTGGCTATGCTGGCAAAACGAGGTGTCAAAGCGCAGCTACTGCCGTCTCAAACCATCGGTACACCTCCTGCCGTTTATGGCGAAGTTGTTGTACCGAACGCCAAACGGACTATTGTTTTTTATGCCCATTACGATGGGCAGCCCGTCAATCCCGAAAAATGGAACGCCGCCGTAAAGCCTTACGAACCTGTTTTTTTGAGTAATTCATTTGAAAAAGGTGGAAAAGTATTGCCCAAACCCCTGCTTACCGAAGCCATCAACCCTGAGTGGCGTATTTCGGGGCGCAGTAGTTCAGACGACAAAGCAGGCGTGATGCTCATCATCAATGCCTACGATGCCCTTGTCAAGAGTGGCATACAGCCCACTTGTAATATCAAGTTTTTTTTTGAGGGCGAAGAAGAGATTGGGTCTGTGCATTTGGGCGAAATATTGGAACGACACCAAAAATTATTACAGTCAGATGTTTGGATTATTGCCGATGGGGCCATTCATCAATCAGGAATGAGAATGATAGATTTTGGTGTTCGGGGCGATGTCAATATGGACATTACGACGTATGGCTCAACTCGGCCACTACACAGCGGGCATTATGGCAACTGGGGCCCAAACCCTGCCATGTCGCTCGTCAAGTTGTTGGCTTCGATGAAAGACGATGACGGCTTTGTAACCATCAAGGGCTACTACGATGATATTATAAAATTTACAGATAGCGAAAAAAAGGCTTTTGCCGATATTCCATCTGTCGATGAACAACTAAAAAAAGAATTGGGGTTTATAAAGCCTGACGGTGGTGGGAAGTCGCTTTTTGAGTTGTTTGAATATCCATCTCTAAACATCAACGGCATCAGAAGTGCCGACGTGGGCGCAAATGCGCGCAATGTGATTCCGACCGAAGCTACGGTAACATTAGATCTACGGCAGGTGTTGGGTACTGATTACAAAAAGCAGATTAGACTCGTAACCGACCATATCAAGGCACAGGGTTTTTATGTAACCGACAAAGACCCAACCGACCAAGAACGGCAAAAATATGCCAAAATTGCCAAAATAAACTCAGAGCGAGGCGGTTACAATGCCCAGCGGACACCAATAGACCTGCCGATTTCGCAGCAGGTGATTGCAGCCATCAAAAACACAACCAAAGACCCTATTGCGGTAGCACCCACGGCAGGCGGGTCTCTGCCCTTGATTGTGATAGAAAAAATACTAAACGCCAGAGTCATTAACCTCTGTATTGTCAATCACGACAATAATCAACATTCTGAAAATGAAAACCTACGACTACAAAATCTTTGGGATAGCCTCGAACAAATAGCGGCATTGATGGTAATGAAGTAATGGGACGTAATTTGATAGGACTTACGCAAACACATAGCTCACAACAAAACAATCATCGTGTAGGTTAGTTTACTGAGTACAATCCTCGAACAATATATCTATGAAAATCCTCATACTAAGCTCATTGCTATTGGTTTCGACCTTGTTGATGGCTCAGAACAAAGTTGCCAATCACTCAAAAGTGGGCTGTGGGCCTGTGGCAGAAACAAATCAAAAAAAGAAAATGGAAAATCAAACTAAGAAAAACGAAAAGAATGTACTGGGTTCGGCACTTCAAATAGCTGGCACGTTGCCTATCACGGGTTTTTATAGAGATGGTTTTTGCTCAACTGGCACTGCCGACCGAGGTATTCATGTGGTGGCGGCGGTAGTTACTGACCAATTTTTACAATACTCAAAAGCGCGTGGCAATGACCTCATCACACCCGTCCCAGCTTATGGATTTGCAGGCTTGAAAGCAGGCGATAAATGGTGCTTGTGCGCTGCCCGTTGGAAAGAAGCCTACGATGCGGGCGTAGCGCCGCCAGTGGTTTTGGAAGCAACTCACGAAAAAGCATTAGAATATGCCACTTTGGAACAACTAAAAGGCAACAAAACCAAATAGACGACTCTTAGATACCGATACTTTTCCTGACTTTAACCCATGCCCAAGCGCACATCACTCAACGACGTTCAGAAAATAGACGACCTCAACGACTTGGGCCATATTGTTGTCGATAAACGAAACGACAAGCGGTCT
>JAYVJH010000585.1:0-5481 GCA_043769455.1 Runella sp.
GGAATGATTACCGTTAAATATGTTCAAATACTTCAAAAATGGAAAACCATTATTACATTACCCAAAAAAACGACAGGGACATTTGTTTGGAAAAACAAAAAATTTGGGCTGAAGGCTGGGGTGAATAGCTTTGAGATGTAACTCTAAAACCTAACCCCCAAACTCACCAAAAAACTGATGCCAGCCTGTGGCTTTATAATACTCAATGACATACAATAATTTTTGAGAATAAAACAATTAACTTTGTCCAGCAGTATCAACTTATTTAGAAATGCAAGTCCAATCTATTGCCAATATACAAAACCTAATTGGTGGTTTTACAGAAATGCCTCTGAATGAATTAGAGTCATTTATAAGCGGATTAAACGCACTCGCTACCAAAAAGCGACTTACTGATACCAACAAACGGAGTAGTTTTTTGTTACAAAAAATTACTCAGACCGTTTTGTCAGAGAGAGCGACAGAGCGTTATACTTTTCTTCAAGACAAAGTTGAACTGGAAAGTTTATCTGATACTGAACAACAAGAGCTTTTGAAGTTGGTTGCCCAAGAAGAAAAAATTCGTAATAGACGCTTTCGGTATCTTTTAGAGTTGGCTCAATTAAAAGACATTACATTGACTGAATTGTCCAGTCAATTAGGCTTAACTACACTTTCCAATGCCTAAGGTTTATGTGCCTGTTGCTATACAAAGAGTAGTTGTCGAGCGAGCCAAAGGTTATTGTGAATATTGTTTGTTACCTGTTGCATTTTCGCCTGCTTCATTCAATTTCGAGTATATTATACCAGTCGTCAAACAAGGGGAGACAACACTCTCAAACCTTGCTTTTAGTTGTGGCGGTTGCAGTGCACACAAAAAAGATAAAGTGGAAGCCTTAGACCCACTAACTCGTCAACTATCTCCCTTGTTTAATCCTCGAACTGCTATTTGGTCTGACAATTTTCAATGGAATGATGACGATTCACAAATTGTTGGCACTTCACCTGCTGGTCGTGCCACGGCTCAACTTTTAAAGGTCAATCGGATAGGGAATATCAACCTGAGACGGCTTTTGAAATTGGCGGGTATTCACCCCCCAGTTCTGTAATAAAAATAACCTATCAACTCTAAAACCTAACCCCCAAACTCACCAAAAAATTGATGCCAGCCTGTGGGTAATAAAAATTTTCGGTGGTGGTTTTTTGGTCGTAAATGTAACTGTATGTATAGCCGTTAGATTCGTATTTTTGGTTCAAGATATTATTCACTAATGCACTTACTGTTAGTTTTTTGTAATTATAAATCAGCCGAATGTCGTTTGTGAAATAAGCATCGAGTTGGCGGTTGCTGCTGCTGGTGTTGTCCAAAAACTGCCGACCTACATATTTTGACAATATAGCCAGTTCTAAGTTTTTGGTAGCCGTCCAAACTAACTGACTGCTCACGATGACATTAGGCGAAAAGGCTATATCGCTACTGCCGTGAGCGATGGTCTGGTAGCCGCCATTTGGGTCGTCGTAATCAATCACGTATTCTATAAAATCACTGATTTTGTTTTGGCTTAATGTGGCGTTGGCGTTCCATTTTAGGGTTTTGGTCAATAAAAAAGCACCTTCCAACTCCACACCCGCTCGGTAGCTTTTTGGTACATTTACCCTAATGCCATTGCCTACGTCGTTGAGCTGCCCTGTGAGTACCAACTGATTTTTGTAGTTCATCAAATAACCACCAATTGAGCCTGCAAAGCGACTATTTTGAAATTTATAACCAGCTTCGAGGTCGTACAATGTTTCGGGATTGAGCGGTATTGTTTTGTTAGATTCTGTAAAATCGTCTCGATTTGGCTCACGATTGGCCACACTAAACGACAAATAAGTCGAGCTTTGGTCTGACAGTAAATAGGTGAGGCCAAGTTTGGGATTGATAAACGAGTAACTAACATCATGCAACTGTTGGCGTTGTTGGTTATCGTCGCCCTTGATATTGAAATCTATTTTTCTGACCTGTACGTCCGCAAAACCTGTGAGTTTGTCCGAGAGCGAATAATAGATTTTTCCGTACAAATTAAAGTCGGTTTTCTTGCCTTTGTTGTAGTAGTAGCGTTTCCCAAGGTTGGTTTCGCTGACGTATTTGCCCGAAATAACTTCTCCAAAATGCTTGCCATCGTACTGGTTCCAGCCGCCGCCGAGGTTGGCTTTTATTTTATTGAAATTATTATAGTCCAATGAAAACGTTGTGCCATAAAAATAATTGTCCAACCATCGCCGTCTGACTATATCTGAGTTTTTGATAGTCATTGAGCCAATCATTACGTTGGGCAATTTATATTTTGATAATTTATCTTCGTCCTTGAACTGCTCGTAATACCCACGCCCACGCACCACAAAAGCGTTGGCGTTGAGTGTCCAGTTAGGGTTGAGGTTGTGCGAAGAAATCAACTGATAATGATCTTGCTGGTAGTTATCGGTCTGATTGTCGTAGAGATACAAGTTATAGGTTCGGCTGTTTGAGTTCAGTAAATTACTGGCATCTCGTTCGTTCAAATAATTTCTATCAATATAAGTCAGCATACCTTCGCGGTCGTTGTGGAGGCGTGCTTCGGGGACTCCCTCCCAGGCTTGGTATGTTTTTTCGCTACCCGAAAACACATTGAGACGCACAAAACTACGTTTTCCAAAATAGCCACCCGACACATAAAACGAGCGCAAGTCTGACGTTGCACGGTCGATAAAGCCATCGGAACTGAGTTTTGAAAGCCGTGCATCGACCGTAAATTTATTTTTCAGCAAGCCCGTCCCTGCCTTGACTGTGTGCTTCCAAGTATTAAACGAGCCATACGAGTTGTTGAGTTCGGCGTAAGGTTCTTTTCTGAATTCATTTGTCAGAATATTGACCGTTGCACCAAAAGCGGCTGCTCCATTGGTCGATGTACCCACGCCCCGCTGAATTTGTACGCTACTTACAGACGAAGCAAAGTCGGGCATATTGACCCAATACACACCTTGGCTTTCGGCATCGTTGAGCGGAATACCGTTGATGGTTACGTTGATACGAGTTGCGTCTGTACCCCTGATGCGAAGCCCCGTATAGCCCACTCCTGCACCAGCATCGGACGTAGTTACGAGCGAGGGCTGAAAATTGAGTAGTATAGGCAGGTCTTGCCCTAAGTTTTGTTTATTGATGTCCGTTTTAGACACATTACTAAACGCCATTCCCGACAAGGCATTGGCCCGAGTAGCGCTTACTATTACCTCATCGGCCTGAAATGTACTACGTTTGAGTTTGATTTGTAACAGATCGAACTTGCTATCTACCAAAACCGTTTCGTAGCCCACAAAGCTAATTTTGAGTTTGTAAATATCTGATTTTAAGTTAGATAATCTAAAATTACCCGCTAAGTCGGAGGTTGTGCCTCGTAAGGTGTTTTCGACGAGTACAGTAGCTCCCGATAGTGGTTTTTTGGTTTCGGTATCGGTGATTTTACCCACAATGACGTTTTGGGTGAACGCTGGCATACACAGCAATACTCCCATTGCGATGGCCAAAAGACAAGATGTAGTTTTTTGCACTTTTATTTCCTTACGCCAGCATTACCTGGGTCAAGTGATAAGGGTATAATCTCAGCCCGTTGTTATGAGGCACCCCCTTGATGATTGCGTTGCAAAGGTAGTTGCAAAATCGTTATTAAACAAAACTATAAATCTTAACAAGAAACAGAAAAACAATAAATGGATAAACCGCTACCCACATCTCACATCTTAAATCTTGTATCTACTTAGCCCTTACCAGTTTACGCCAGCACCGCTGCCCCCGCCCAAACCGAGTTTGCGAGTAAAAGCCGACGATACCTGCGAGCGGCTTGATACATAGCGCACGCTCACACCCACAAAAGGCGTAAGACCTGGCGTAGAGGCAGTTAGGTTTTCACGGGCGGAGTTAAAGGTTTTGAGTTGCCGAAATCCAGTCATACCACCTTCGAGCGAGACATTAAAAACGGTGAATAAATGGGCATTGGCCGAAAACGACAGCCGCACGTCTTGATAATTACTTCGGCGCAATAGCTTTTCGGTTGGCCCAATTTGCTGAAAACCACCACTGTAACCATCTACGGCCAGCTTAGTATCGAAGTGTAGCCAGCCTGCGGGGTGATAGTTGAAATTGACAAAAAACGGCAGTAGGGCAGTTGCTCGCCAGTGGTCGTTGAGTTTTTTGTTTACACCTACCATTGGTATGACCATAAATCGTTGGTTATAAATCACCGCCGACCCATACACTACTTGCGTTTGTAGGCCCAAGATGTGCATTCTGAGCGCACCGCCCCACAAAAAAGGCTGTGGCGTAAAAAACGTTTCGTTGGTTTCGGTAATGCCCAAACCACCGCCATAAATCCAGAGTCTATCCTTAAAACTTGCATGAAGTAGTATAGCCCCTACCGTAGCCGACTTATAGCCTTCGGCTGGTAGTTGTTTGTCGTTTATTGTAGGGTTAATCTGCGTATATTTGGCTACCATCAGTAAGTGATTGGCCTGAATATCAAATTTTTTGCGAAGACTATACCCCACCTGTACGCCACTGTTGAGGGGTGTCATACCAAAAAAAGTAGTACGACTGAGGCCATAGTTTTGTTTGTTGCCCATGTCTGCCGAAGGCATATACTCTGCTCGAAGCGTAACGTTGGGATAAAACAAACGGCTTAGTTGAGCTTCTGAAATAGTAGTGAGCAAGAGGCCAATGGCCAGTAATAAAAACGATCGGAGCATGAAAATTGTGTTTGGGAAACTAACGCAAAAAAGCGGTCAGTATTGTAAAACGAGTAATGGACAATCACTTACCAAGTGGCAGGTTGTCAATATAAGACATATATTCTGCTTTCCAAGGCTATTCGTGGGCTTAGACCTAAGAATTTTACAGTAAGAGTAGCGTTTTTAATAACGGCATATAGCCAACATCAAAAGGACAATTTATGAATACATTTTTATCAAAATTATCCATTCTATTTTAATGCTTTTTCCCACTTTTGAATAGAGCCATCTTCCTTATGGATAACTACATCACGTCCAGCTTGCCGTTCTGATTGGGCATTCTTGATAGCAATTTCTTTTGTATCATAAATCTTTGTAGCTCGTAGTGAGCCTTCTTTCTTGATAGCCCAGCCAGTTCGTCTCTTTATAATATGTGTTCTTTCATTAGAGTTCATGGTATTTTTACAATTAAATATTTTAAAAAATCGCCTGTCTATCTGTTTCCAAAACAAAAGTAATGATAAACTCAAAACAAAACAATTGTATATCACAACTCTACTATTTTTGTTTTTTACTTATCTTTTTGCCAATTATTCTGAGGCCATTCATTGCAGAAGCCAACTCAAAAAAAGGCGATAGTGTTGCAGAAGGATAATTTGCAGTTACTACTCAGGTTCTGAGTAAAATTAGTTAAATTGAATAAAAAGGTTTAAAATTGTCCATTGACAGATAAAGAATTGATATTGCAACTTCAAGCAT
>JAYVJH010000586.1:0-4026 GCA_043769455.1 Runella sp.
GGCTTCGCAATGAAGAGAATGAAGAGAATCGGGGCCGCCCGTGCGGAAAGAAATAATATCTTTAAATATAAACACCTGACTATGAAATATTTACCCCCCCCGCATAAGTCGTGCCAGACTTTTAGAGGCTGTTGTTTTATTGTTAAACCCTAAAATAACACAGCCATGACAGCCCAAGACAAATTTTTTGAACATGACGGAAAGCGCATAAGCTACCGTGAGGCCGAGGTGTTATTGTGTTGTGCCACCAATTTGACTGTGAAACAAACAGCCAATGTGTTATGCAGAAGCCATAAAACTATACAACGTCATCATGAAAATCTACATATACGTTTTGGCCTACGAGGATACAATTCTTTGGTGTGTTTTGCATCGAAACTATTACCTGAACTTGAAAAATGGGTTACATTACCCATCAAAATGGGTTAGATCACCCATTGATTTTGCCAAATTAACCCTCCAACTTTGTAATGATAAAACTATACTTTTATGAACGTGTATAAAATACGGATTTTTACTTCTTTTTTTGTGTTACGCTTTGTTAGCATTTTTAATGCCAACGCAGTATCGCCATTGAAAACCGCAGTCGTTCGCTTTGAAGTAAAAAATACATCTTCATCTTTAAAACTTAGTTACAGCGAAGACCATCTAAGATACCAAAATGACACCTTGAAACTTAGAAATGGTGTTTGCGAAAAGATTATTAAGTTATCAAAGCCCATTTATGTTAGTGTGAGAAACGATGAATTTTATGGGCAAATTTTTGTTGCCCCTGGCTATAAGTCTAAGTTTGTGATTGATGTAATGAAAAAAACGAGTAATGGTAATGTGCGGTTTGAGAGTTTAGGCGATGGAAAAATAGCTAACGACTACTTGAACCAAACCAGAGTAGGTATGACATTTCCACGCACAAAAATCGCTGATAAGCCTGTATCAGAAAATGAATATTTGATAGCCGTTGATAAATATTTCTTTATAAGAGACTCTATTTGCTACTCACATAAAAAAAAGTGTGAGACACACAATCAAATAGAGCCTTATTTAGCATTGTTTTTTGATACTGAGCAGACAAATACCCGTTTTTGTAGAGGTGGGCTACTGCTCAATTTGATGAGTAACAGAAGGTACAGCAAAGAAAGAGCCAATACATTTTTTGCAAAACACATTGAGCCACTTGGTTTGCACAAAGAGCAGGTAAATATTGAGTCGTTTGATAGTCGCTACTTCTTTTTTTCGTATTATTTAGGCTATGTTCGTGACCAAAGTTGGGCAACAGATAGTACGCTTATGATTAAAAACGGGTTTGGTTATAATCTAATACTCTCTACCAAAATTTATCAAGGCCAAACGCACCGTTTTGTTATTGCTTCTTGGCTCAATTTTTTGGCTGATATATGCAAAGTATATTCGTCAAAATACCCACCAATAGATTTACTTATTGAGCAATATGGAGTATATATTGATAAAGCAGATAAGGCATTCTTATTGGCTAAATACAAAAAAAATAGCCAGTCCGACCCAACGGAATATACTGAAAATGAGATTATAAAGGATTTTACAGTAACTGATATTAGCCGAGCTCAAACTAATTTTAAATCGAAACTGGCTCAGGTGACGCTCATAGATTTATGGACAACTTGGTGTGGTAATTGCGTTGAGGGTTTTGCCGATATAGAACAAATAGCTACACATTATGCTGACAACAAAAGTATTTCATTTATAAAAGTGTCGTTAGACACGAAAATAGAAAAATGGCAAGGCACTTGCCAAAGGTTAAAAATAGTTGATAGTCCCAATAATTTTTGGGTTGGCGGTGAATTGAACTCGCCTTTCTCAAAACAATTTAAGGTGCTTTATTTACCCCGAATTATATTACTAAATCAAGAAGGTAAAATTCTCAAACTATTTGCACCAGACCCTCGAGGAAAAGGTAGGAAAGAATTAATAGCTATCATTGACAAATATTTGGAACGGAACTAAAAGTAGAGTTAGAGAGCAGTCGTTTTTATAAAGAACTATGGCCGTAGTAAATAAATATTTTTTAACATTTTAAAAATCAAAAATTATGAAAAAAGTAAAAATTTTTGCAGTTGCAGTCCTTTTTGCTGCGTCAGCACTTTATCAGGTCCAAGCGGGCTGTGAGAATCAAGGCCCTAATCCTGGTACAGGTGTTTGCCAAGCCGAACCCAACAACCCGAGCGGAGCTACTTTATGTTATACTGTATCAGGAGGTGGCGGAAATTGTTCTGGATCTACTGTTGAACATCTGGAGTAGTATTATGTCTTGATGAGTGGCCGGTACAGCTTTAACAGATACTGGCCACTTTGTTAAAATACTAAATTTTACAGCAATGTTTAAGCTTTCAATCTATATCTCCATTGTATTGTTCGGGCTATTATTTAGCTGTGGCTCAATGGTCGATGAAAATAGTTTCCATTCACAACCGCAAAATAGAAGTGTTTTTAAAGATAGCCTAACCTTAAAAGAAGTGGGCACTTTTACATTGCCTCTTGATAGCACGATAGGGTTTAATAATCGTTCCATTTATTATTTTAAAGGCGGCAATTCTGGTATAATTTCTATTCTTAATATGCTCAGTCAGACGGTACATTTGTACGAATACAAAAGCCGAAAGTTGATAAAAAAAATAAAACTACAGAAAGAAGGTCCTAATGGCGTAGGTAGTATTAAAAACGCTTCAGCCCATTTTATGGATTGTATGGATAGCCTCTTTATTTTAAACTACTCTGAACAAGCCATTTATCTACTCAACGGTGATGGAGTTTTTTTGAGAAAATATGACCTAAAAGAGAAAACAACGCCTATACCTATTGCCTCTACCGTCAATAAAATAGTTAAAGTAGGTAATCAGTTAGTGATTCCATGCCACCCTATGACAAACATCTATACAAAAGACATGAAATTGCCATCACTAATAATTCTTGATTTACGGAGTGGTGAAAAAAAGACAATATTAACATATCCAGAAACATATAATAAAGGGGCGTGGTTAGGTTTTTATAAATTTATCGTATCACCCTTATATAATCGCAATGATAGTACTCTATTGATAAGCTTTCCTGTAGAGCCATTTATATACCGCATAAGTACAAGTGGTAAAATTATAAATAAAGAATATGTAGGGTCAAAGTTTACGGAAAAGACATTACCCTACTCGTCTGAGAATGATTATAGTTACCAAAAAAATATTGCTACTAACAAAATCAATGAATACTTAGGGGCATCAAGTAGTTTTGGAAGTTTTTGGTTTTTCCCAAGAGAAAATCACTATCTACGTGAAATTTGGTTTAGCTCTGAATATAACAAATCTCAAAATCCAGAAACGAATAACAATCGCGTAGCCTTCATTATTTTAGATAAAAATTTTAATAAAAAAGGCGAATATGAATTACCTATGGCAAATAAGGTTTACCAAACAAGTATCAGTTTCGTAAATGAAGAAGGGATTCATATTGGCAAAATTGATGAATACAAAAAAAATGAAAACAGCTTAACTTTTGGAGTGTTTAAAATCAAGCAAAAATGAAAAATTTAGGCCTAATTATTTCGATAGTGCTGCTGGCTGCTTGTCATACGTCAAAAGATGAAAAAGGGGCGTTAATTGAAAATAAACTTCAAAAATTCATATCAAGTGAAACAAAAATTTGCCTTGTCATTCCACGAGAAGGCTGCGGGGGGTGTATCAGCGATGCCACTTCGTATATGATCCAGAACTCACAGCACTACAAAGGCTTACAGATAGTTTTTACTGGTGTAAATGATATGAATAAGGTACAAGGTGGGCAGGGAGTTTTTGTCAAAAAACTATGTTTCTATTGATTCTTCTAATATATTGATGAACCCTACAATTTCATCAATATATCCACAACTATATTACCTTGAAAACCAGTCAATAATAAAAGTACCGTTACTACTCAGGTTCTGAGTAAAATTAGTTAAATTGAATAAAAAGGTTTAAAATTGTCCATTGACAGATAAAGAATTGATATTGCAACTTCAAGCAT
>JAYVJH010000587.1:0-2621 GCA_043769455.1 Runella sp.
ACTGCGGGGTATTAGTTTTGCATTTCCAAAGGTTTGTATAAAAATTATTTTTTTAATACTTTTTGTCATTCTGAAGTATAAGGAATCTAAAAGGCTGGCTTGTACAGTGTCCTGTGAAGACACAGGCCACGGAACAGTTTTTGTCATTCCGAAGTATGAGGAATCTAAAAGGCTGGCTTATTGGTTTTTATACTCCGCCCAGAGGGCTTTCCGATAGTCGTCACTCGGTAAAACCGAGCAACTGCGGGCTGAATTTCCACTGGCTTCAGCCAGTGGAACAAGAGCAAGAAAAATATCAATTCAGATAAGTAGCCAATCAAAGATTACTTGATACTCTTCCGTTTTGCTGACTATTTGATACTCTTTTGGTTTAAGGTAGTAGTGAAGACAAAACACCTCAACAGTTATGCTCACATACTTGAACTCAACAGCCCTAAAAACTCATCTTCCGAAATCATTGTTACTTTGAGCTTGGTGGCTTTGTCAATCTTTGAGCCGCCAGGTTTTTCGCCTACTATCAAATAGTTGAGTTTGGCCGATACACCACTCACCAATTTGCCGCCATTGGCTTCTATCTTTTGTTCTAATTGTTCTCTACTAAAATTACTAAAAGTCCCAGTATATAAAAACGATTTGCCTGCCAAAGCGTTACTTTCGGCTACTACTGGTACATCGTCGGTTTGCATAACTAAGCCAGCGGCTTTGAGGCGATTGATGTAATTGATGTTGTCGGGATTGGCAAAATATTCTACCAAACTCTGTGCAATGCGCTCACCGATTTCGGGTACATTTTGGAGTGTTTCCAAATTGGCGGCCATCAGTGCATCAATGTTTTTGAAGTAAGCCGCTAATTTTTCTGCACCTGTCGCTCCTACATACCTGATGCCAATGGCAAACAGTACTTGCTTGAAAGGGATAGTTTTAGATTTTTCGATACCTGACAATATATTTTCTACTGTTTTTTCTCTAAAACTAATTCGTTTGCTTTTGCCTGTTTCTTCGTCTGTTACTGTTTTTTCGAGGCCCAGTAGTCTGTCGTAAGTCAAATCGTACAAATCGGCGGGGTTGGAGATAAGTTGAGTTTCAAACAGAGTTTCTATTTTTCCTTCACCGAGGCTGTCGATGTTCATGGCTTTGCGATGAATAAAATGCTCGACCTTGCCCCGTAGCTGCGGTGGGCAGCCACGATCGTTGAGGCAATAGTGATTGGCTTCGGTTTCTTTTCTGACCAATTCAGATCCACATTCGGGGCAATGTGTTGGATATTCAATTCCAAACGTCGGGCGGGTTTCACGGGCAGCTTCGTCTATTCCAGTGATTTTGGGAATAATCTCACCGCCCTTTTCTACAAACACTACATCGTTTATTCTGAGACCGAGCCGCTCAATTTCGTTGGCATTGTGCAGCGATGCCCGTCTGACCCTTGTACCAGACAGCGCCAGTCCTTTGCCGTCGTCTTGCAAGTTGTCGAGATTGGCCACAGGTGTCAGTGCGCCTGTTCGCCCTACTTGGTACGATACCGACCGCAATACGCCAGGTTTGTTTGCGGCTTTATATTTGTAGGCAATCGCCCAGCGTGGACTTTTGGACGTAAAGCCCAACTCTTGCTGCTGTGCCAGCGAATTGACCTTGATAACTATACCATCGGTGGCCAGCGGCAGGCTATGCCGTTTCTGTTCCCATTGCTCAATATAAGCCAGCACCTGCTCAATGTCAGTGCAGAGTTGCCAACTGGGCGAAACGTTAAAGCCCCAATTTTTGAGAGCAATGAGGCTATCGGAATGAGTGTCAAAGGTGGGTTTGTCTGATAAAAAATAATAGACATAACAATCCAGCCCTCGCCGTGCTACCTCTGTCGAATCTTGCAATTTGAACGCTCCCGAAGCCGCATTTCTGGGATTTGCCATAGGTTGCTCGTCAGCTTCTTCGAGTTCTCGATTTAGTTTTTCAAAAACGCTAATTGGCATAAAACCCTCCCCCCGAACTTCAAAATGAGGAAGCCCAATCCCAAGCCCCCTAACCGCATCGGCGGACCGCCCCAGAGGAGGAACAAAAACAACTCCCCCTTCTGGGGGCTGGGGGGCTGGGCTTGGGCTTATTTTTAGCGGCAACGTCTTGATTGTCTTTACGTTGGCTGTAATATCGTCGCCACGAGTGCCATCGCCACGGGTTACGGCCTGCTGAAAAACGCCATCTTGGTAAGTCAAACTAAGCGAAATACCATCAAATTTCAATTCGCAGACATACTCAACATCAGCACCGTTTAGCCCTTTTTTGACTCGCTCGTCAAAGTCTCTCAAATCTTGCTCGTTGTAGGTATTGCCCAACGACAACATAGGATATTTGTGCATAACCTGCTGAAAATTTTTGGTAATTGTACCCCCTACCCGTTGCGTGGGTGAGTCGGGTTGTTTGAGATCGGGGTGCTGGCTTTCGAGGTTTTGTAATTCTTTTAGTAATGTATCAAATTCATAATCAGATACTTCCGACACACTATCTTGGTAGTAGCGTTGGTTATAATGATTGAGCAAATCGGTCAGTTCGTTGATACGGGTAGCGGTGGTGTTCATATATTTTATATTTTTTGGTTTTTGATTTGACAACTTTTTGAAAGTTGTCAA
>JAYVJH010000588.1:0-2327 GCA_043769455.1 Runella sp.
ACTGCGGGGTATTAGTTTTGCATTTCCAAAGGTTTGTATAAAAATTATTTTTTTAATACTTTTTGTCATTCTGAAGTATAAGGAATCTAAAAGGCTGGCCTGAGCAGTGTCCTGTGAAGACACAGGCCACGGAACAACGCTCTTCGTCTGTAACTACTCTTGGATATAGTCCTTGGCCATTGAGGCCGTTTCGACCTACACTTTGTTGCATAAATTGGTGCATTCGTTGCGTGAGCCAGTGGGCTGTTTGGGCATTGCGGCTTACTGCATTTTGTGTCCAGTTACTTGGATTAAATTGATTGGTAGCAAGATTGAAAACATCGGGAAGTGATGCCCAACCTGTATTTGTAACTCCATTGACATTAGTAGCCATTCGTGTATTGAGCGCATTGTTAAAGGCACTCAGTCGGTTTCTGGTTGGAGTGTCAATATCAGTATCAAAACCCAAACCACCTGCGGCATTCAGATACCTATCATTGTTGGGGGTAAAAGTAGATGCTATCAAGGGGGCCATTGCTACCGAAACGGGTTCTACTATGTTGGTAGTTGTATTTGTGATAGATTCTTTGTTTGGGCTGCTGTGATTATGACCAAAACAAGTGCGAAACAAAGGACTTTTTTTGATAACTTCACCAGAATTGGCATCAATATATACTTTGAAAGCGTTGAGTGTTTCGTTGCCATACACATCAAAAGTCCAACACAGTTTAAAATTGGTATTCACTGTTTCATCACCCATGCGAGCCAACAACAACGTTCCATCGGGCTTTTTTCGTTCTAATTTTTTGAGGTCGGCAAGCGTTACTTTCATATTGGCCAGCGCCAAGTCTAATGCTTTGGGTTCTGGCATGGACTTGGTTACGTCAAAGTCCATGTTTTCAGGAATACGCCCGTGTGCCAAAGTCAAAATGCCGTCTGGCCCAGAGTGTAGCAGGTACTCTACCCCCTCTATGGGTATGTTTTTGTAGAATAATTGAAACCGCTGGTGCTGCATATACTGCTTGTCGGTTTCATCTTTGGTGGCCTTGAAGGCGTAGTGTTGGCCTAAACCCAGATTGGTAGCAAAATCTTTGAAGAATGTATTTGGGTTGATGCGGGCTGTTTTTTTGAATTCTATCCAGCCGCTGTTGTCGGTACGAATGGTAAGGTCGTTGAACACCTTATCGTCCTGACGTAGATACTTGGGTTGGTATTTGGTTTGCGACAATAGTCGCCCCCCCCCCATAGACCAATAGTAATAATGTAAATAATAAGTTCTTTTTCATGATTATTTTAATTTTGATATTCTATTTTGTCAAGTTTGATAAAATATACTTTTCCATATTCGGTAAGTGTTGGGCAACTGTCGCAGTTATAAACAGTACCCCAAACACGATATTTATAAGGGTGAGAAGTCTTTGAATCTCCGTAATAAGTTACTATTAGTTGTCCTTTAAAACTCTCATTTATTTCTTGTTGATGACACAAAGCTGCCGACCATTCACCTTCTAATGGTCTGTCTGCATTTATCAACTCCTCTATCAGAAATTTTCCGGATTTATGAATATCTGCTCTTGCATTTTCTACGGTTTTAACGTAGCTAAATTGTTGGTCTATACCACCACAGCAAGCCCCTATACCACAAGGGTCAATTTTCTTACAACTAACACTCATACAAAGCAACAAAGCCCCCTCAATCCCCCAGAGGGTGAATACATAGAGCCATTTTTTTAGTTTTTGTTTCATAATTTCTTAAATTTTAATCTTAATTCTCAAACCTCAACCAAGAGGTTTGTACTATTTTGTTTATCCATAGTATGCTGTTTAAAAAAGGTGAGTAAAATAAAACCAATAAATAGCAGCAAATCAATAGCCCCCAACCCCGAAGGGGAGCGTTATTGGCAAGGCAAAAGTCGGTAAAGGGCTAATAAAATTAGCGATGGGTGGGAGAGTTGTGTGTTTTTGTAATCACAAGCTGGCTGTTTAAATGAGAACTAAAAAACGGGTATTTGTAAATATGGCGAAAATGTAGAGTATTAGTTTTGTATTTCCAAAGGTTTGTATAAAAATTATTTTTTTAATACTTTTTGTCATTCCGAAGTATGAGGAATCTAAAAGGCTGGTTCGTGCAGTGTCCTGTGAAGACACAGGCCACGGAACAGTTTTTGTCATTCCGAAGTGTGAGGAATCTAACAGGCAGGCTTTGCTGGCTTTCATTATAAATATACCCGAGTCAGTATGCACACAGCATAAAGAGGCGGCTAACAAACATTATTAGCCGCCTCTTTATGGTTTTCGTATTCTATTTATGCCAACGGCCCCATACGCTCCAAAAGTGCTTTGGTAGC
>JAYVJH010000589.1:0-3387 GCA_043769455.1 Runella sp.
CGTAAAACGCTGGCCGTCTTTTGTTTCAGTCCGTAGCGAGTCTGGCGACAACGGCTTGTATGCAAGCCCCCGCACCGACAACACCAGACAGAATACAAAAAATAAAAATATTGGTGTACTATTTTTTTTCATCATTAAAAAAAACTTACAATGGATAGAGCATTTGAACTTGACAAATAAACGAGCTGGTTTTGGTTATAAATACACAATTCATAGAGTATATTATTGCTACCAGCCTCGATTGGTTTGTGCAACAATACTACTTTTTGTGAACTAACTACCAGTAAAAAGGGGGATAAAGCAGACGTATCAGGAACACAAATGTAATACACTAAAATAATATTTTCAGCTATTTCGCCGTAAAAAATAGTGTTTTGGCACTTCTGACCTATTATTTTTTCAATAAACTGACTGATTGTATCATAATAACTATCTGATTGTTGATAAGCTATTAGATTTTGCCAGTGGGTTTTTGGTTGGTTTTGATTGGGTGTTAATTTTTCAATTACTCGACCTGTGGCTTTATCTAAATATAATTTTTGAGATGCTACTGGTTCGTTTGTGCCTGAGTAGCAATCTAAAATCAGATAGTTGTCATCGAAGCCCGAGAGTGTTGTCCACCAGTTTGTTTCGGCGGGGGCTTCTTGCCAGACGGTTTTGTTGGCTTCTATGTCAATAACCGACCACTCAACTTGATTTTTGTTTCGGGTTTCTATTGCCAAGTATTTTTGGTCTTCTGTGTTTTCAGAAATATTATACTGGATTTTCCATATTGGCAAATCAAAACTAAACGTGTATTGGCTTATCAACGTATTTTTTGTTTAAATGCTTTAATTATCAGAACTTTGCCAAAGTTAAAATGTTTAGTGGCTATGATTCAAAGGATTTGCATATTTATTATTTTTATTTCAAGTAACGTTTTTTGTCAAACACCAGAAATAGGTGGTGCTAATTACCAGCAAAAATACCAATTACACGTCCGAAAAACAGATACCCCAATCAAAATTGATGGATTACTGGCCGATGACGGCTGGCGTGGTGTGGCTGTTGTCAATAATTTTGCTGCACACTGGCCACAAGACGATGTGCAGCTCAAACGCCAAACCGAAGTAAAGATGGCTTTTGATGACCGCTTCTTGTATGTGGCGGCCACTTGCTATGACACTTCTTACCATGTCATTCAGACTCTCAAACGAGATGCTGGTTTTTGGGAATCTGATGCTTTTTCGATTGTGTTGGACCCTCAAAATAGCAAAACCAACGGTTTTATTTTTGGGGTAACTCCCGCAAATGCTCAAAATGATGACTTGCTTACGGCTCAAAATTTTGGCGATTTGACTGGTAGTTGGGATAATAAATGGAACTCGGCCACCAAAATTTATAAAGACCATTGGACGGTTGAGATGGCGATTCCGTTCAAAACACTGCGATTTGACCCTGCCAAAAAAGTATGGGGTGTTAATTTTCTTCGTAACGACCTCAAAAACAATCAATACAGTACTTGGACATTTATACCTGTCAATTTTAATGGTTATGACATAGGCTATACTGGTTCGCTTCATTTTGACGACCCACTGCCAACCGTCAAAGGCAATGTATCGCTCATACCTTATACAACTGGCGGACTTGCCAAAGACAATGAAAAAGGTACTGACCTCAAAAATACCTTTGGAGTAGGGCTCGATGCCAAAATTGCCGTTACGCCCTCGATGAACTTAGACCTGACGGCCAATCCTGATTTTTCGCAAATTGAGGTCGATCAGCAAGTAACAAACCTTACCAGATTTAATATTTTTTTTCCCGAAAGGCGTACTTTTTTTTTAGAAAACGACGATTTGTTTAGCAGTTACGGCTCACCGCCATTCAAGCCGTTTTTTTCTCGGTCTATTGGCCTCGACCAAAACGCACATCCAATCAAAATCATTGGAGGCGCACGGCTAAGTGGAAATTTAGATAAAAACTGGCGTGTAGGCTTACTAACCATGCAAACCGCTGCCAAAGATAGTAGCTACCCAAGCCAAAATTTTACCGCTTTTTCTATCAATCGAAAAGTATTAAAACGCTCAATCATAAAAGGGTATTTGCTCAACAGGCAGGGTTTTATATCAGAAACTGACCGAAAAATCACCCCATTGGCCGAGTATGGCCGCAATGCAGGTATGGAGTTTAGTTATTCAAATGTAGCAGGCGACATCAATGCTTGGGCAGGTTATCATGTTTCGCAGAAGCCAACAGTGTCCAAACAAAACAATATCATTCAGTTTGGTGGGGGGTACTATGGCCGAAATCTCGACTTTACGCTTGATATGTTTCAGATTGGAACCAATTATTATGCCGATATGGGTTTTCTGAATCGAGTCGAAAACTATACTTATCGTTTAGACGACCGTGGACGCATTGCCCAAGACACGCTCATACGACTGGGCTACAAGGCAATTTTCAACGAAGTCAATTATTATATTAGACCCAAGGCAAGCAAAATAAACAGCCACCAGTTTGGCATAGAAACGTTTTTGGTCTGGAATCCTGACGGTAGTTTTGCCGAACGATTTAACAGATTGAGGTATTCGATTGATTTCAATAATACCAGCTCAATAGGACTGAGAATCGACGATAACGACGTGCAAGCATTGTTTCCGTTTGGTTTTACAGACAGCGACTATCCGTTGCCATCGGGCGAATATAAATTTACCCAATACAACATTAGGTACGAATCTGACTATCGCAAGAAGTTTTATTATTCACTTAGCGCACGCACAGGAGGGTTTTATAATGGCACGCTACACCAACTCAAAGCCGACGTTACATTTAGGGCGCAACCTTGGGGTAACTTTGCAGTAAGTTTTGAGCAAAACGACATCAAACTCCCCGAGCCTTACGGTAGCGATTTACTGTTGTTGATTAGTCCCCGAGTAGAAATCAATTTTTCTACTCAACTGTTCTGGACTACTTTTTTACAATTTAATACCCAGCGCAATAATTTCAATGTCAATAGCCGCATACAATGGCGATACAAGCCTCTGTCTGACTTCTTTTTGGTTTATACCGACAATTATTTTACCGACCCGTTGTTCAAAAACAAAAATCGGGCATTGGTTTTCAAACTAAACTACTGGCTTACACTTTGATAATGAGTGAATAGTGAAAAACGAATAACGAAAAGTGTTATAATTGACTAATCATCAAGTATTTAAAATAAATCAAAACATTGTTTATTTTAAATACTTGATGAATGAATGATTTGCGAACTTAGGGGATTTAAAAAATCTATATTTATCAATCATCTTCCATCAGACATCTACCTTTTGTGCTTCCAGCGGCGGTGGCTCCATAGCCAGTATTGCGGCTCTTGTCTGATGTCGGCCTCGAGTAGCTGCGTGGCTTGTT
>JAYVJH010000590.1:0-2841 GCA_043769455.1 Runella sp.
CAAAACGCATTTGGGCTGGTGGGATATTGTCGTTGAGCGGCTTACAAAAGAAAATAAAACGGTAACAATATTAACGGAGTTTGGGCCACCTACTTATATGCCAACATTGCCCTATACCCTACAACCAGTAGCCGACCAATGGGCTGTCAATGTTTATATGATGCAGCTATTACGCAAGCGATACTTAGGTTGATTTGTCGTTTTTTCGCCACCATTCTCTGCTCCAAATCCGTTCAAATGGCCAGCCTTTTTCTCGAAGCTGCATCGGCAAATAAGCGTGTGCTTCTTTGGCCGACTGTGCCGCAAAATACAAATCGTCATCGGTCAAAATCAAACTTTCGTAGTCATCGCCATTCATCACAGTTAGGTCGGCAAAAGGGAGGGTGTTAGTGAGACGTGAAAAACGAGAAACGAGAAACGGTGATTGGTTATCCTCAATTTGTGTTTCTTTATTTATAATTTGTTGCTTCAAAAACCATTCATTTTTTTTGTTTGGCATCTCATTTATAGTCGGTTTAAACTTTCCTTCCGAGCAGGCTAAGGCATATTCTAAGTACTTTTTGAATAGTTTTGGGCCATCGTGAACTGTGTTTTCTACATCTAACTGATTGGGCAAAACACTCGTAATCAAATAGATACGCTTTTTGGCACGGGTAATGGCTACATTCAGACGATTTTCGCCGCCTTGGGCATTCAGGCTACCAAACTGCGCCCGTACTTTGCCTTTTGAGTCGGCGGCATAGCCTACCGAAAAAACGATAATGTCTCGCTCATCGCCTTGCACGTTCTCAATGTTTTTGACAAATAAAGTTGCCCCCTGCTTCCCGAAGGGAGGATTTTCTGCCCCCTGCCCCCTGAAAGGAGGATTTGTTGTGGAAAGTAAATTTTCTATGAGTTGTTGTTGCTGAAAATTGAACGTAACCACACCGATTGATTTATTTGGATTGATTTTGGTCAATTCGCTAATTAGCTCAACAACTTTTTCGGCTTCAATGGCATTGGTATTGTTCTGCCACTCACCTTCTACTTTAATGTACCGAATGGCCGACTGGTGTTGATTGACATTCTCAAAAGTGGGTAATAGTTGTAGTTTATTTTGATAAAAATATTGGTTAGAAAAATCAATTAAATCGAGGCTGGCACTCCGATAATGCCCTTGAAGTTGTATTTGAGGCACATATTGCGACACCAAATCCAAAAGCGAATCAATTTCTAAATCTGGGTTGTTGTCGTCAGCTTCGGTTTCAAATCTAATGCGGTACAAGTCGCTGGGTCTTAGCTGCTTACTGTCGCCAGCGACTACAAACTGTTTGGCACGGTACAAGGCCGGGACTCCATACTCGGCATAACATTGTGAGGCTTCGTCAAAAATCACTAAGTCAAAAAGCCCGGCCGTGAGCGGAAAAATCGCCGAAGTAGCCTCGGGCGAGGTCAGCCAACAAGGCACTAACTTAAAAACATCATCGGCATGGTTTTCTAACAATTTACGCACAGGCCAAATCTGTCGTTTTTTGGTAGTCTGGTGCGCCAACTCTCTGAACGTTACCCGATTGTTGAGCCTATTAAATTCTAAATCTTGATACAACTGCTCACGCAATTTGAGCCGTAATATCTCGCCACTAAGTTGTTGTTTTTGCTTAATATTTTGTTGCAATTCTGTTTCTAATTGACTGATTTTAAGACTCGAAACTGCCCTTAAAATCGGATATTGATTTTCGATATATTGCAACCAAGCCAAGCGCAACGAATTTTGACAAACTGATAATGCTTTATTTTCAGTCAAACCCAATACCCTTTCTACTAATTGCCACTGAATATGACTGAAACTATTTTTGATTTTGTCCGATTCGACCAATAAATCAAAATCATGTTCCAGATTTATAATTAAATTTTCGATTTTCGATTTTTTATTCCCAATTTGTACAATTTGTTTTTCGGTCAAATATTTTTTCCAATGTATAGTTTTTGACTGTGTCTGCTCACATATTTCAATAAACTGCTGGATTGACGTTGGTTTAATTTCAACATTATTTTCCAGAAAAATCAAATCATTTTTCAATATCAAACAGGCTTTTTGGGCGGCTTCATAGTTGGTTATTACTATTTCTAATTGCTGCTCCGACTCCCCGAACGATCCTGACAAAATAGTAATATCAAGCGATTTTTCTAATTCAATCAATCGTTTTTGCCAGTCCAATCGCCCATTTACCAACTCCTCTAATTTCAATAAATCAGCCAATTCCAACGACAGATTTAGTTTTTGGGTTGTTGTTTCAAAATACTTTTTATCTTTATAAAACAACCACTTAAACCACGACTGTCGAGCAACGATGGCCGCGGGCAATTTGGCGGCTATCTGGCCTATTTCTATATTATCAAATAAAATATTTCGTTTGTCCAAATCTATAACCTGGACATCAAGCGAAATTGATTTATTATCGGCTTGTATTCGTTCAAAAAAGCCCCAAATATCTTTATTTTGTAGTATTTCAAACCAGTTTTTGAGTATAGATAGCTTTTTGACTCCCGCCTGAATTATCTCAAACTCAAAACTCGACTGCTCGTACCACGCTGGAATTTCGGTAATAGTTTTATTTATTTTCTGTAAATCACTAAAATCAAAATCGGCAAAACCCACTCGTTCTTGCCAAGCGTGTTCAGTACCAATGCGCCGAGTATATTGACCATATACGTTGAGTTTGGCTTCAAAATCTGTGAGTTCGTTGAGTTTAAAATCTCGAAATAAATCATCAATGGCTACTTTCGGGTCGTTTAAGTTAGAAGTCAAGTACAATTCTTTGGCCGAAACACCAGCGATAGATTCATCAAAAAGGGCTTTTT
>JAYVJH010000591.1:0-2460 GCA_043769455.1 Runella sp.
ATCTCACATCTAAAATCTCGCATCTATTGAGATATGGGCTACTGAGCTGCGCTTTGGCTCTGGCACTATCTGCCTGCCATCGGCCCAATCGTAAACCAAAAAATGCTACTACCACAGACTCATCGGCTGTTATTCAGGCTGTTGTGGTACCCAAAGCCCCTGATTCAGTGGCTATAATCAAACCGCAACCTACCGAAACAGACGACCCAAAAGTATCGGCGATTGATGTCGATTTTGTGTATCTCAAAGCACGGTCGAAGTTCTCATTTAAGAGCAAAGATCAAGACATCGACGATGCTCGGGTGGACATTCGTATGCAAAAAGACAAAGTCATCTGGTTTACAGTCTCAAAAGTAGGTATTGAGGCTGCTCGGGTTTTGGTTCGGCCAGATTCGATATTTATCATGGACAAGATTCATAGCGAATACTACACCTACGATTTTGCAACTTTGAGTAGCCAGTTCAATTTCAATCTTTCGTTTGGGCTTTTACAGTCTATTCTAATTGGCAATATGCCCGTTCCCCGATCAGATAGTCAGCGGTTCAAAAAAGAAAAAGATTTTTTTATGTTGAAACAAGAAGAAGGTAAAATAAAAGTTGAAAACTACATAGGTGAACAAAATCGAAGACTTAAAAAATTGTTGGTTACTGAACAACCCACCAAAAATTCGCTTAGATTGGACTACGAAGACTTTATGGCTCTGAACAATTATTTGTTTCCATATACAGGTCTGGTGCAGTTGGACTATCAGTCGCAGCAAGACAAACAGTTTTATCAGACCGTTTTTAGAATCAAACACCAAAAAATAGAACTACTCGACCAGTCGCTCACTTTTCCGTTTAGTATTCCCAAAAGTTATATTAAGAAATAAGTAAATGAATAGAAAAAACATATATCATACACCATATATCATTCATCATAAGTTGTTCAATTGGGTTTTAACTCTGACCTTAATGTTGGTAAGTTGCTTTGTATTTGCCCAAAAGTCAAGAGAACAACTCGAGCGAGAAAAACGAGAAAATTTAGAAAAAATAACCGAAGTACGAGGTATATTGACCCAAACTACTGCCCAAAAACGAGCCAGCTTAGGCCAGCTCAAAGCCGTAAACCGTGAAATAGAAACTCAGAGCAAAAAAATTGACCTTATCAATGACGACATTCAGCTAATGAACCAAGAACTGACGGAATTGGAGCAGGCCAAAGGTGAGTTAGATAGCGATTTGGCCAAACTCAAAACCGAATATGCCGCCATGATTTATACCTCGTCCAAACGCAACAATACCCTCAATTCAATCAGTTTTTTGTTTTCGGCAGCAACATTTAACCAATTTTGGGTGCGTTACAAATACCTACGACAATATAGCGACGAACGCCAAAAACAAGTAGCACAAATGAAAAAAGTGCAGCAGTTGATGGCCAATAAAACGTACAGAATTACAGGCAAAAAAACCGACCAACAAAAAGCCTTGACCTCGAAGATAGACGAAACGAAAAATTTAGAAATACTCAAAACCAAAAAGAGCGGGGTCGTTACCGAACTAAGCCAACGAGAGAAAGAATTGAAGATAGAAATGGCCGAAATTCGCAAAGAAAACCAACGAATAGAATCGACTTTAACAAATATCATCAGGCGAGAAATACAGGAACGAAGAGCCAGAGAGGCCAGAGACAAAGCCATCAGGCAGCGAGTAGAGCGAGAACGGATAGCCCGTGAGCGTGAAGATGCCAAAAAAACAGAAGCCGAACGAGTAGAAGACAAAAAAGACGAGCCTGTTGTAGCCAAAGTAGAGCCAAAACCCGAAGCCGTACCCAACTCAGACGGTATGAACGAGGCCGAAGTTGCTATTGCGTCATCGTTTTCGGCATCTAAGGGCCGAATGTTATGGCCTGTGCGCTCGGGTTTTGTGTCGAGCCATTTTGGTACAAAAATCAATGCCGAACTCGGCCTACCACAACCTAACGATGGAGTGGACATTCAGACAAAAACAGGTGAGACTGTTCATTCTGTTTATGATGGCATAGTAAAAGCGGTCCAGTTTGAGGCGATGGCCAAAAATGTAGTTTATATTCAACACGGTAATTATTACACTGTCTATACCAAACTTAAAAATGTGTCTGTCAGGATAGGCCAACGAATCAAAGCCCGAGACGTGATTGGAGTCGTGGCGACAGATGCCGATGGAACGTCTGAAATAAATTTTCAAGTCTGGAAAGACTTTGATAAACTAAACCCCGAAAAATGGCTCTCGCCACGATAAAAAAATGAACTTAACCGACCGTGCTTTTTGGCTGAATTATTGGGAATCTAAATCTGGGCTGGTATTTGTGGTACAAAACAATTATCCGTTTATTGAGCAACTCAAAACAATAGTCCAGACCAGAAAAGTTATTGATTTACTCGAAATTGGTGGTTTCCCAGGTTATTATTGTGTTTGGCTCAAAAAACGCTTGAATCTTGA
>JAYVJH010000592.1:0-8253 GCA_043769455.1 Runella sp.
GTAATTGTCTGGGTATTGCATGTTAGACAATCCATTTATCGAATATGATAAAAATAATTATTTTCATTGTTCATTTATTTAATTGTTTACTCCCTCATAAACCAACTGTAAGATACCATCTTTGAGACCCAAGTCGGGTACTAAGATGGTATTTGCTTTTGCCCACTTCATAACCGAAATATAAATATCTGAGGCTGGTACAATGACATCGGCACGGTCGGCATTGAGGCGTAATTTATTTACTCGCTCCTCTTGGCTGTACGAAGCGATGTAGTTTCTCATGCGTTCCAGTTCTTCGATAGTCGTGCTTACTTCGGACGTTTTAGATACCAAATTAAACAATTTGCTGATGTTGCCGCCAGTACCAACGGCAGTGATAGGCTTTTCAAAATCAACGTTAGAGCTTATCCAATCCTGCATTTTGGTCCAAGCACCTTTTGTTTCTTTGCCTTCGAGTAGTCGTACCGAGCCAATCTTAAATGATTTAGATGCCGTTTTGATTTTGTTAAAATAAACATTCAACTCTGTGCTACCGCCACCTACGTCAATGTGCAAATATTGGTTTTTGTCCAACGCCGTAACAACTACGTTGTTGATGAGTTCGGCTTCTCTGATACCATCAATGATATGAATTTCTATATCTGTCCGTTTCTTGACTTGCGCTACAACCTCAGCCCCATTGGTAGCCTCTCGCATGGCCGACGTAGCGCAAGCCATATAGTTTTCTACTTCGTGAAGTTCCATTAGTAGCCTATAACATTCCATGAGTTTGGCTGTTCGGTCTATACTCTCTTGGGTTAGGTGGCCATAGTTAAATACATCGTGGCCCAGCCTGAGCGGAAAACGTACATATTCTACTTTTTTAAGACTCACTTGGCCGCCGTCAGTCAGCACAGATGAGATTTGTAATCGGGCGGCATTTGAGCCTATGTCTATGGCAGCTATTTTCACAGTATTTTCTCCGTTAGATAAATTTAAAGACAAAAGTACAAATAGATTTTGGACGAACTTATAAAAACGATTATTTTTGCGCTATAAATCATCTCTGAGTTTAATATATTCAAAACATGACAGCCATTAGCTTTGATAACAACCCCAAAATATATTTCCTAATAGTCAACTCGCTACTCTTGTTGGCTGCCCTAATAGCAATACTGGTATATATCAAACCAGCTCTTGCGCCCAAAAAACAGTTTGTATTTTCGTTTATTTTGCTCAATACCTTACTATTGGTATTGATGCGGCTACCATTTATTGTTTTCAACCAAGACATACACCCAGATGAGAGCGAAATAACCGCTGGGGCAATGGCTCTGGGGCAGAATATGACTTTTTGGGGGCAAGTTGATGGTATGACGAGTGGGCCTTTTAATTTTTATCCATTAGTAATTTTTAGTAAGCTATTTGGCCAACCTTTTGATTATACCTCGTCCCGAATTGTAGGTACTTTGCTGCTGTCGGGTTCATTGGTGTTTTTCTTTTATACTGTCCAAAATTTATTTTCTCTCAAATATGCTTTTGTTAGTCTGCTGTTTGTATCTTCTTTTTTGGGAGCAGCCGACTCAGTCGATCTGCTACATTATAGTAGTGAATATGTATCTATATTTTTGATAAACGTACTTTGTTGGCAGTTCTCGTGTATTTATGTTTCGCCTAAACCAACCAATTTATTGTTATTTTTACATGGTTTTGTTGCGCCAATTACCATTTTTGCAAAGTTGCAAGCCATGCCTATTGGCTTTTGTTGTGTTTTAGTTTCAGTAGTGTTTTTGTTTTTTAAATATTACAAACAATCACCCCAGGAACTTTTCAAATATACGGCCATCATCTGCTTAGGCTGTGTTTGCTATTTGGTGTTAATCTGCGCTTTTACGCTCTACAATCAGACTTTTGACGATATGATATCGCTCTATTTTGCCAATAACTTGGGCTATGGTTTGGCAGGTAAATTTACTATTTTTGATTTTAATTATTTTTATAAAGTCTTATTTGAAGACACCGACTACATTGTGGTATTGCAGATATTGACGATATTGATAGGGCTTATTTTATTGTCTGAAACAATAAGACAAGTAACACAAAGAGGCCAAGGGTGGGCGATTGAAAAAGTATATTGGCCAACTATTTTTGTGATTTCGTTGGTCATGTTTAGTGTTTTTTCAGTCTTTAAAACAGGGTTCTTATTTGGCCACTACGTGAATTTTTTAATCTTCCCAACTGGCTTTGTCTTAGTATTGTTACTAAATTCAGTCAGTAAGACACTCCCAGACACCCTCAACAAGATTATTGTGGTGGCAGCCGTGTTTTTTGTGGTGTTTTCTAATAGTCATTATCCGCTCACTAACTCGTATATTTCAGCAACCAAACCTGTGAGGCCACTTTCTGCATCTGCTACGAGTATGGTAATATTAAAATATACAAAGCCCAACGAACCTTTGGCGGTTTGGGGTAGTGGCAGTCGTTTTCATCTTGAAACCAAGCTGGTACAAGCCACTCGCTGGAATTTTACACTTTTTGACCCCTACAGTAAGTCCCAAAAGGCATTTCTATATAAAGAATATCTCAAAGACATGAAGCGTACCAATGTACCAGTTTTTGTAGATTCGTACGGTAATCAAGAACGGCAGTGCCATGGCCACGAGGTAGTGCCAGAAATTAGAAACTGGATAAAAACCAACTACACCAAAGTCGGTGATATAGATGGAAGCCGCATATATGTCAGAAATGACCGACAGCGGAATACTGCCAAAAATGGTACAATAAGCCAGCGGTTAGATTAGTAAATCAGCTACTGATTGTCGTACATTTGTACTATCAATTATTTTTTTTAGTACAACGAACTATGTCGAACCAAACAAAACAAAATGGCTTTTTATGTTTTTTTGGCCTTGTTTATTTTTCCTTAATTTCCTCTCCTTACGGTTATCCTGACATCGGTATAGATGCTTCTTGGGCAGAGGCTTTGGTGATGTCGATAGAGAGTCATAAAGTGTTTGGTCGTGATTTTGTCTTTAATTACGGCCCTCTGGGTTATCTCAATACTGGCCTATTACCTAAAAACATTTCGGTATTTGTGCTGGTTGCGCTTCAAGTTTGTACTTTACTCAGTTATTTGTTTATAATCTGGTACGGGTTTCAAAAATCTGCCGAAAACTGGAAAAATGTGGCCTTGGCTACACTCTGTATTTTATTGCCCTGGGGTTTTATTTCAGATATATCTTTCACTTACTTTTACTTTTTCTTGTTTTGGCTGCTCCATGCCCAACAAACTCAAAAAATAGCGAGCTTACTGTGTGCGTCGATGTGTGCCTTACTTTTGTTTTATATTAAGGTCAATCTGAGCCTAATTGTATATTCGTTGTTTACCCTGTCGCTTTTTTATTTTTGGGCTTGCCGCCTTTTTGACTTCAAAATCGCTTTTACTGCTTTTTGTATTTTGTTAATTGCAACTTATTTACTGTCGTTTGGCTTAAATGTGGACATTGTGGCGTATCTGTCGGCCAGTCTCAAAATTATAGATGCCTACCAAGATGCGATGGCCGTTGTGATTGTTACCAAGTACGAGTTACTGTTTTTTCTTTCAGTAACCATACTCATCTTGCTGTCGGTTTTGGTAGTAGTTGGGCTGTATTTCAAGACTATTTGGCAAGATAAAAAACTAATTTTGTTGTTTATATTTGTTGCTATTGCTTGGTTTTTAGACTTCAAACAAGCGCATACAGCTATTTCATTTCCCAATCTGTTAGGTTATTATATTTTTATGCCGCCGTTGGTAGTGCTACTTTATTTATTTACACCAAAAGTAATGACCCGCTCGGTGGCTCGCTTGTTTGTTGTTGTTTTTGTGTTGCAACTGGCTGCTATTCAGGTTATTCGCTACCAATCATCAAACAGTTATGTACTTACTTTTGTGTCGGACGATATTGAAAGAAAATTCCAAAAACAACTAACTACTACCGCTATTTTAGAAATAATAGCCAGCAAAACACCTTATCAATACATTAAAAACATGGTTAGTTACGACTTTGAAAACAACCATGCTATCAATCGACGACCTCTACCAAGTACTTACCTGAAAAAATACAGTACAACCACCACAGACATAGTACCAACCGATATTGACTATATTTATTTTAACAAACTAAGCTATAACCCTCGGCCTGTTATTCAGTCTTATCAGGCCAATAGCGACTGGCTTATGGCCAAAAATGGCCAAAAATACCTGTCCAACACAGCCCCGCAAACGGTTTTGTATAGAGTTGAGGGTTTTAGAGACCAAAATCCATTTTGGGTAGAAACCGACCTCACCAAAGCCCTCTTGCGCCGTTATCAAATTACAGACAGTGTTGTTACGCAGTCTCATAGTTTTTTAGTTTTCACAAAAAACACTAAAATCAAAGACTTAAATTACAGATTGTTACAACAAAATACCTTTGGCCTCAATAAAAAAATTGATGTCATAAATTCAGACAAACCAATACAGTTTACGGCCAATGTTGAGTATAGTTTATGGGGCAAAATCGCTCGCTTATTATTTCAGCCACCTTATTTATATTGTACAGTAACATACCAAAATGGCGTTCAAGAAAATTATAGAGTGATAGACAAAATACTAAGAGGGGGCATAATAATAAATCGAAAGGTAAGTACACAAGCCGAGGTAGTGTCGTTTTTTAGTAATCAAAACCATAAAAATTTACAAGTATCTAACCTTCGTTTTTGGGCTAAATATGAGTTGGGTTTTAAGTCCGATTTTAAAGGAAGTTTTCAAGAAATAAACATAAAATAAGCACACTGATTATACTTTTAGTGCCGTTTCATGCTTGATTTCGGACATCACAAAAATACTGTGTGTGTTGCCAATACTGTCTAATGTGCCGAGTTTGTTCATCAAAAACTGCTGGTATTCGGGCATGCCATTTACTACTACTTTGAGCATAAAATCATAACCACCGCTGATGTTATAGCACTCAACTACTTCTTCAAAACTAAGCACGGCCTTTACAAATTTTTCGCCATTGGCACGGCTGTGTTCTTTGAGTGATATGTTACAGAATGCAATGAGGTTTTTGCCGATTTTTTCACGGTTTATCAACGCCACATATTTCTTGATGACACCTTCTTTTTCCAAACGCCGCACTCGCTCATACACGGGCGTGTAAGACAAATTGAGTCTTGACGACAGTTCTTTGGTTGTCAGTAGGGCGTTTTCTTGTAGGTGTTGCAAAATAGCTTGATCGGTTGTGTCGAGTTTGAGCATTTTATCGAAGTTTTTTATTGTTTTGTACTTCTTTCCACGACCAAATAGCCAGCCCTGTTTCGAGCAAGGCAAAGCCAATAAGTGCAGGTTTTACTAAACCCAAAATCACAAAAACAACTAAGCCAGCACAAAAAGCCAATCGTCCAAAAACAGTTGCCATCACTACCTTATCGTTGCCATATTTGGCCATAGCATAATAATAAAAACTCAATACCAGTACAAGTAGCCCCATAACTCTAATCCAGATTTCATGAGTAGGTTCAAGCCCAAAAACACCCAGCAACAGATTAGGAACAAACAATAACGACAGACCAGCAAAGATAACATAAGCCATTTGGCCGTACATAGAGCGATAGGGAGGATTCATAATTAGTGGGTTTGGATTAGATAAAGTATCGGTTTGCGTTTGAATATTAGCATAAAATTAAACAATAATAAGTAGAAAATATATTTATTTAATATAATTTATCTAAAATAATGATTTTCTGCAAACTATTCATCTATTTTAAGTGGTTATAAAAGATTTTTGATTTAATTTTGTGTCTTAGTTTATCATAAAAATGAAGTCAGTAATTATTGTTTTTTTGTTAAGCCTGATAAGAGTACAGGGGCAAATCATCGAAATACCCAGCAGTCCACGTTCAATAGAAGCCGTGCAGCGAGTTAAGCCATTGTTAGAAAACGAACTCAACAAGAAAGAATTGACATGGGGAGCGGCTGTTTTTATCAGAATTATCAAAAAAAATAACTCGTTGGAGTTATATCTTAAAAAAGGGACAAATTATCAGCTTTTTAAAAGCTATCCGATTTGTTATTTTTCGGGTAATATTAGCCCTAAAACCAAACAAGGCGATAACCAAGCCCCCGAAGGTTTTTATGAAGTACGCCCCAGTCAGCTAAACCCAAACAGCAATTATCATTTGGCGTTTAATTTGGGTTATCCCAACGCCTATGATAAAGCACACAAATACACAGGCAACTACCTGATGGTTCATGGCAACTGCGTTTCGATTGGCTGCTATGCCATGACCGATGAGAAAATAGAAGAAATATATGCGCTCATACAAGCGGCTTTTGAAAACGGCCAGAAAGTGATTCAAGTACATTGTTTTCCGTTTGAAATGACGACCGAAAACCTGAAAAAGTACGCCGATCACAAATACGCAGCCTTTTGGCAAAATTTGAGTGAAGGCTACGATATTTTTGAAAAAAACCGAACTTTGCCAAAAGTGAACGTGAAGAATAAGAAATACGTTTTTGAGTAAAAATAAAAACTTGTTACGATTATGTCAGCAAACCAACAACCACTGTCGAATGTACAATTAGAGTTATTGAAAGTTTACTCAACTAACATCAGCGATGATGAACTATTAGAGTTGAGAAATGTATTGGCTCGTCATTTTATGAAAAAAGCCGTTGCAGCAGCAGACCGTATTTGGGACGAACGAGGTTATACCAATGAATTGATGGACGAATGGCTAAATGAAGAGAACCAATGAAAGTTGTCATTGATACAAATGTATTTGTCAGTAGTCTTTCAAGTAAATCGCTTTCTTATTGGTTAATTGATGCCATAATGGAGTAAAAAATAGAGTTATGCTTGACCAATGAAATTATACTTGAATACGAAGAAATATTAAAAAGAAAGTATGATTTATTTACTGCCAATAATTTTCTCTTTTCTCTAAAAGAAGCAACTAACGTACATTTATTTGAAGTCTATTTTAATTTCAATCTAATTCAAAATGACCCTGACGATAATAAATTCGTGGATTGTGCTGTAGCCTCAAATGCCGACTGGCTCATTACAAACGATAAACATTTTAACCTGCTCAAAACCATTGACTTTCCTACTGTAAACATTATTAGAATAGAAGAATTTGAAGAAAAATTCGCTGAATTTTTGAAATAAAACAATGCAAAAACCTACAATCCAAGAAGTATTAAAAAACAGAATCCTTGTGCTTGACGGTGCGATGGGGTCGTTGATTCAGGAATACAAATTATCTGATGCCGATTATAGAGGGGAGCGGTTTGCTGATTTTCCGCACGAGGTCAAAGGCAATAACGATTTGCTGTCAATTACTCGGCCAGACGTGATTCAGGAAATCCACGAGCAATATCTCGAAGCAGGTGCCGATATTATTGAAACCAATACTTTTTCGGGTACATCTATTGCCATGGCCGACTACCACATGGAGCATTTGGTGTATGAACTCAATTATGAGTCGGCACGCATTGCCCGTGAGGCTTGCGACAAATATACGGCTCTAAATCCAGACAAACCCCGCTACGTGGCAGGGTCTATTGGGCCAACCAACCGCACGCTTTCACTGTCGCCAGATGTAAACGATCCAGGCTATCGGGCTGTTACGTTTGACGAATTGGTAGAAGCATATTCAGAACAAATCCGAGGACTTGTTGATGGTGGGGCTGACGTGCTATTGGTCGAAACAATTTTTGATACTCTCAATGCTAAGGCGGCGTTGTATGCGATAGCCAGCCAAAGCCCCCAAACCCCAGAGGGCTTAAATACAAATAGTAAAGCCCCCTTCGGGGCGGCTCGCCGAAGCGGTTTGGGGGCTGGGCTTCCCGTCATGATTTCTGGCACTATCACCGATGCCTCTGGGCGCACGCTGTCGGGTCAAACTACTGAGGCATTTTTGACTTCGATGTCGCATTTGCCACTTTTGTCGGTAGGGTTAAACTGCGCTTTGGGTGCTGACCTCATGCGGCCTTATGTGCAGACATTAGCTGAAAAAGCCCCTTTTATGACTTCGGCACACCCCAACGCTGGCTTGCCCAACGAAATGGGCGAGTACGACCAAAGCCCTGTCGAAATGGCCGAAATTATTGATGGATTTTTGAAAGATAATTTCTTGAATATTATCGGTGGTTGCTGCGGTACCACACCAGCACACATCAAGGCCATAGCTGAGGTAGCGGCCAAATATGCGCCACGGATTGTGCCAGAAGAAGACAACGTTCAGAAA